>NZ_JACEQV010000100.1:0-461 GCF_015356275.1 Pseudoalteromonas sp. PPB1
TCCCAACAATTCCCCCTGCGACTCATGCTTTGAGTCATACGATAGCGCCATAATTTTTGCCTGAACTTTGTGGCGACATACTGACAGCCCTGATCAGAATGGAACAACACGCCCGATGGCCGACCTCGTTGTTCATAGGCTCTGTCTAACGCTTTGACGGCTAAGTTAGCATCTGGTTGATGAGACATAGCCCAACCCACTACGCGGCGTGTGCATAAATCCAATACTACAGCCAGATAGGCCCACTTCCTGCCGGTCCAGATATAAGTAATGTCACCGCACCACACTTGATTTGGCGAACTAACATCAAACTCCCTGTTTAGACGATTAGGTATATCCGGCCGTTCAACGGTTGCTTTTTTATAGCTATGTGAACCTGGTTGCTTGCATATGAGCTGCATATCCTTCATAACGCGCCTGATTTTGAAAAGACCTGCTTTTATTCCTGAGTCAGCCAGCAT
>NZ_JACEQV010000101.1:0-445 GCF_015356275.1 Pseudoalteromonas sp. PPB1
TTTTTACCCTTTCCCCCAAAATATCTGCATTCATATTGCTGCAGCGTACCAGTGGAAGAAACAGGTTCTCTACTTTCCATAAAGCCCCAATATACAACCATAGCAATTGCCCCGACAGCCAGGCCTATCAGCGTTAATTTATCTTTTACATTCATTAAAAACGGCCTTTGCCCTATTTCTTATTTAAGTGGCACCCACCCCAATATATGCAGGACATAGCATACAGTCCACACGCCAATTTTAGGTGGTTGTCCATGTAAATCTTTTGCAAAACAACAACTTTAGGTTTGGTCGGAACCTAATGTAACTTTACAGAGCTTTACACAAAATAATAAAGTAAACATCAGCGCCATAAGCACGATTGCTTGTTTGGTTCGTCCAATTTCCTTTTCTCCCTGCGCTTGAGATATCACACTCTCAAAGAAAACAATGTCCGATGCTCCCT
>NZ_JACEQV010000102.1:0-443 GCF_015356275.1 Pseudoalteromonas sp. PPB1
CAGAACGCCACTTGAAACATTATTAGATGGGAAATCGCTCTGGGCTGAAAAGAATTTAGCCCAAATCTAGACTGACAATCACCGATTGAAAAACGGGTAACTGTCAGGTCAAGTCTGAGCTAGTACAAGTAAATAAAGTTTTTCTTCCGCAACTGCTGGCGCAAGCATTTCGTTGTTACTATGCGGCCTTTGCCAGTTGTAGTAGCTCATTAAATAGTAACTTATATCTCTTTCAGCTTCTTTGAAGGAATCATAGCCTGTTGACGGAACCCACTCTGTTTTTAAACTCCTAAATAGCCTTTCCATTGGGGCGTTGTCCCAACAATTCCCCCTGCGACTCATGCTTTGAGTCATACGATAGCGCCATAATTTTTGCCTGAACTTTGTGGCGACATACTGACAGCCCTGATCAGAATGGAACAACACGCCCGATGGCCGACCTC
>NZ_JACEQV010000103.1:0-414 GCF_015356275.1 Pseudoalteromonas sp. PPB1
TTTGATGTACAAGGAGGTACGAATGTCGATGATATTCATTGATGAATTAAGTGCAAAGTACAATGACAGCGAGCAACGCGAGTACATTTACTTTGCGCAAGGTGAAATGAGCTATTGTAGAGAACGCAGACCTATTCACAGCGCAAAAAGGAGCCCTCCACAGGGAAGTGTCCCCAAAGACTGCTAGATACCAGCTTCATGGAGGAATAGACAACATCGCTCTGTCTACAACTTTTTAAATCGCACATAGCAAAAAACCCGCTGCATTGCTGCAACGGGTTTCTCTTATTTGGAGCTTGGCAATGTCCTACTTTCACATGGGAAACCCCACACTATCATCGGCGCTATTTCGTTTCACTACTGAGTTCGGCATGGAGTCAGGTGGTTCCAAAATGCTATGGTTACCAAGCATAA
>NZ_JACEQV010000104.1:0-411 GCF_015356275.1 Pseudoalteromonas sp. PPB1
CTTCTCAGAGTTAAAAACTCTCAGTTTCTTATTTTAAGTAACTGTCTTAAGAGTGCTTATCTATGAGAAGGAGTAGTAAAGTGGTGGAGCTAAGCAGGATCGAACTGCTGACCTCCTGCGTGCAAGGCAGGCGCTCTCCCAGCTGAGCTATAGCCCCACATTACTAGGAATAACATTGCTTTGAACCGAGCTTCTTTTTGAGGCCAGGCATTAAGTGAGGACGTTTAGTGTTTTCTAAACGACGAGCTTAATAACGCAGCATCGGGAAGAAGTGGTGGGTCTGAGTAGACTTGAACTACCGACCTCACGCTTATCAGGCGTGCGCTCTAACCAGCTGAGCTACAGACCCAAACAATGTTTGTGTTCTCTAATTCTAATCAACAATCATCTGTGTGGACACTTCGAACAAAT
>NZ_JACEQV010000105.1:0-398 GCF_015356275.1 Pseudoalteromonas sp. PPB1
AGATGAATGGTTAGAAATTTACAATTATGAAAGGCCTCACGATGCGCTGGAAGACATGACTCCAGTTGGCTATCTTGAGGCTGCATAATTCTACTAATGAGCTGTACTAGGTTGGGTGGAGTTACAAAAACATAGGCCATACTGTCCACTTCCCCTCTAGTTTAGAACGGTGTCACTAGAGGGGAAGTGGACAGACAAAAAAGCGCGATGGGTGTAATCAAATTTCTATTTTTGACTTGTGTCGTAACCGCAGCGAAAAGTAATGCTTAATTGAATTAGTTCCGACCAGACCTGACATTTCGATTTGAAAAATTGAGAGTTACCCGTTTTGATAAAGGTGTCGAATCTTTGTTCAAAACAACTAAGGAGTAACTCTCATGTTACATACTAACAATCCA
>NZ_JACEQV010000106.1:0-396 GCF_015356275.1 Pseudoalteromonas sp. PPB1
CTGCCCGCACTTTTAACCGCCGCACTGACTCCGGCAATCGTGGGCTCAATGAAAAAGTGGCTCATATTCAAATCAGCATCAAAACACTGGCTTATCTCACTGACAATTTGCATCGCCAGCAAAGAGTGACCTTTCAGTGCAAAGAAATCATCATAAATACTGATCCGATCAAGCTGGAGTTTACTTTGCCACAACGCTTGAATCTGACGCTCCACGTCACACCTTGGGGCAGTGAAAACCGAGCGGTCAACCGCGCCAGTTAACGCCAGTAGTGCATGACTATCCACTTTGCCATTGGGTGTCAGCGGCATCTCATCTATAAACGTCAGTGTCTGCGGCATCATGTAATGAGGCACTGCCGCTGCCAATGCTTTTCGAAGCGCTACGATGACCTCT
>NZ_JACEQV010000107.1:0-394 GCF_015356275.1 Pseudoalteromonas sp. PPB1
AGGAGCTTGGCAATGTCCTACTTTCACATGGGAAACCCCACACTATCATCGGCGCTATTTCGTTTCACTACTGAGTTCGGCATGGAGTCAGGTGGTTCCAAAATGCTATGGTTACCAAGCAAATTCTTTCGTGCAAATGGTTAATGACATCGCGCTGTTTGCGAGCATTTCATTTGCGCAAGGTGAACTGATTTCTGCACTTATGCAGAGGGTGTCACCTTACTTAAAATCTGGAAAAGCGTATTAAATTCTTATCGTCTACTTTAGTTCTTAACTTCTAACAAACAAAACCACTTTGGCGTTGTATGGTTAAGCCTCACGGGTAATTAGTACGAGTTAGCTCAATGGCTCACACCACTTCCACATCTCGCCTATCAACGTTGTAGTCTTCAAC
>NZ_JACEQV010000108.1:0-377 GCF_015356275.1 Pseudoalteromonas sp. PPB1
CGCACTTTCTTTCTTGGATCTTTAGTTTGTTTGGAGAGCTTAATAAATTCAGAAGGCTGCAAAATCACTATCACATAGATGGAAATTGGATTTTGACATTAGATCATAAATTTAATCAATTTGGTATTAATTAGCCGCTTGGCAGTGATTGCCTGGTCGACGTGTCATTCATAGTCGCCGTGTAGCCTGTGAGCAGTTCCCGCATCAAGTGTGGGATGACGGTGGTGCGGGCTTTATGATCGGAAAGTTATACAACTTTTTTAAATCGCACATAGCAAAAAACCCGCTGCATTACTGCAACGGGTTTCTTTAATTAGGCCCTGGCGATGTCCTACTTTCACATGGGAAACCCCACACTATCATCGGCGCTATTTCGT
>NZ_JACEQV010000109.1:0-376 GCF_015356275.1 Pseudoalteromonas sp. PPB1
TAGGCCTGGCTGTCGGGGCAATTGCTATGGTTGTATATTGGGGCTTTATGGAAAGTAGAGAACCTGTTTCTTCCACTGGTACGCTGCAGCAATATGAATGCAGATATTTTGGGGGAAAGGGTAAAAAGTTTATACATGAGTTTCTAATAGAAGGGGATGAATATACCTTTACTTCCAAAGCAGCTTGTGAAAACTTTTCCAGGCCGACAGTTGGAAATCAATATCGCTTTTATTACTTTGAGAGGTTGCAGGGAGCATCGGACATTGTTTTCTTTGAGAGTGTGATATCTCAAGCGCAGGGAGAAAAGGAAATTGGACGAACCAAACAAGCAATCGTGCTTATGGCGCTGATGTTTACTTTATTATTTTGTGTAAA
>NZ_JACEQV010000010.1:0-212099 GCF_015356275.1 Pseudoalteromonas sp. PPB1
CTGTTTCGACGTGTTGGGGTAGAATAAATTGTTAAGTACAGGGAAGCTATGAATCATATTTATCTTAAAAATGGCGATCTAACTAAAGAAGCAAGAAGCTTTTTCATGGATTACCTCAAGCTTCAGGTAATGCTAAATACTGCTGCTATTCTTGTGTGTATTTCAATAATAAAGGATTTGTCATCTATATTTAGCTCTCAGGTAATAGCCTACTCACTGGCCCTTTTTACAAGCTCTATTTTATTTACTGTATTCTGTAAAATGCATTTCGTTGCTTATGTGGCAAGTCATGACAACCCTAAAACATGGGCTAAGTACTTTGGTCAAGGACTATTTATCTTCTCATTCATGAGTTTTGTCTTTGGTCTTAGTCTTTTATGTATGCTGGTTTGGAAGCAGGGCGCTTAACAAGTTAATGAAAAAAGTGGACGTAAAACAGCAGGCTTGCGCTTATTCTTCGCTTAGTTTTGCCTGCTACTTTTCGCCGTTTATTAAGGTGTTATGTGAATTGGAGATGTTAAATGGATTTACTAGATGAAGAAACGATTTCTTTTTTAACTCAAGAAGAGAAGTTGGAATATTATAAAGCACAATCTGACGTTTCGAAGTTCGCACCAAAGTTAAGCGTTAATGAAGATCCGAAGTCAGAAGAAGAGATGTTAAGAGAAGCAAAAGCATATGAAAAAATGGTCAGAAAGAAGTTGGCTCCCTTTTTAAGAATCGCATTAAATAGGAAAAATCGCTCACTAAACCCAAAACAAACTGTTGCGAGTAAATTTAAAACCAAGCTCAAAATATACCTGACAGTTTTAGGTGCCATCATTGTTTTTGTTTTTATCAAGAATGTATTTTTTTAAGCAATGTTCACATAGCAAGTTTTTCAAATTCGTTCGTAAACTCACTGGGGCAATTAACAGTTGGCTTTGCGCGTCGTGCAAGTTTAATCAAGCGTCAAATGCCCCTTAGCAAAACGTTAGCTATTTAAGGGATAAAATGAAGTATAAAGTGGTACCTGTAAGATCGGATTTCTTAGATAAAGTTAGAAATTTAGGTATAGACGATCAAAATCAACCTGTAGAAATCATGGAAGCAAAAGGTGGTGAGCCATGTCGAGATGTACTTCGTGGAGCAAAGGTTGGTGAAGAATTAATATTGGCCAGTTATTGTCCATTCACAAAAACAGGCCCGTATAAAGAATATGGTCCAATTTTCGTGTTGGCAAACTCACAGAGGGGAGAATTTGATAGTAATAAACTGCCATTGCCAAATGGATCTGAAACCGATTATTTAGGTCATACATTTGTGCTAAAAGCATACTGTGAAAACGAGCGTATATTAGACGCAAAATTGACATCACCTGAGCAAGCAGAGTCAGACCTTGAAGAGTTTTTAACTAATGAAAAGGTTAGCTTTGTAATTGCAAGATATGCTGCTTATGGTTGTTACAGTTTCAGAGTTGAGCGTGCTGTATAGCTAATAATTGATTAATAGGGAAAAATTGCTGGGTCGCTATATGTATTGCGCTTCGCGTGCATAAACCAACCCAGCAAATGTTGCCAATTTTCAAGGCGCTAGATATCTTTATGAATAGTTTTAAGATGGAAGCATTTAATGAAAGAAGTTAAAAATTACATCCCGCCTTTAGTTGCTCTCCTCATTCGTGCAGAAGAGTTTAAAGAAGCTGAGTTGACAGAAACGGAGGTTCTAAAGATAAAGGATTCTTCCACATATGTTCTGGTTCCAGAAGATGTTGCTGCAGCAACTGCGGAGAGTAGAGGCTATGCGGATATTGATTCAGAAAATGTGTGGGAAGAGTGGCAAAAAATAAGAATAGAAATTTTCGCTAGCGATACCTAACAAGTTAATTCAACGATAGATACAAAATAGCAGGCTTGCGCTCATTCTTCTCTTGGTTTAGCCTGATATTTTTCACTGTTTATTAAGACGTTAGGTAACCATGAGAGTGTTCAGCAAGATTTTATTTGTGGTGCTTTTTAGCTATCTACTGTTGATGTTCTTAGCTGTTGGTTGGGAATACTATATGCTTGGAATAATAGAACAGCCGAGAATGATTGAAGAATACAGATTCGGTTCTGAAGTAATGGTGTCAAATGGCGGAATGAAATATAAGACACATCAAGCATATGTTGCGTATAGTTTTAAGGCTGTTCTCATCATACTTACCTCCATTTTCGCTGGCCTCTCAGTGTTAAAGTTCACAAAAAAGAACAGTGTATGGAAAGCTAATACAATATATGTGTTAGCAATAGTGGCACTGTTTAAGTTTACATAATTGGTTGCCTAACAAGGAGAATCAAAAATGCTGGACAAAAAAAGTTGGCTTTGCTCGCGCCTCACAAATTTTAGCCAACTATTTTTTGCTGTTTATTTGCAGCGTTAGGACATCACCATAGATGATTAGATTCTTCATATATTCCACTTTAGTAATTTTAAGTCTCAAATCTTTTGCGATAGTGCAAATTGATGACACATTTACTATTGGTTGTAGAGGGAAAACTGACTCTATTGGTGAAATGCCCCTTAGCCAAAAATTTGATCATTAATATATATCTTCAACACAAATTTGGGAGGCATCCACCGATACCTGTATCTTTTTTGCTTGGAATGCGTATCTTTGACTTTTCTTAAATCAACACTTAAGTTGAGTGGAAACCAATTTTTCAATTTATTGCTTAATATATTGTGGATCGAGCTATAGTGGAAAAATATGAATTCAGGCTAGAAATGCCGGGTATCCTGCCGAGCTGTTTTACTATAAGTTGTACCCATTTGATCTTTTAATCAGTATAATAGGCGAGATAATAATATCTATTTTGGAGTTACTCATGAAATATTTACTTGCTGCGTGCTTGATGTTCAGTGGAGCATCTTTTGCTGCATCTAATGAAACAGGAAAAATCACCTCTATTTTAACTGGTCCTGTTTATGGCGATAAGCTGTTTTTTAAAGTGAATGGAACAATTAAATACAAGGCATCATGTCATACTAACGAACATTTTGATTATGTTGTGGATATATCTACTTCAACAGGTAAAGCCTATATGAGTCTAATTATGGCAGCATACGCAGCCGGTAAAACTGTCACTGTAAGTGGATATCATGAATGTTCGATTTACCCTGGTGTGTCTAACTTTAGGTCTCTAAACTCAAAGTAACGTACAGGGGCCGTTCAATATTCTATGTCAGCTAATTTAAATCACAGATCTAAGGCCTTATTAAGACGCGCTTTGAAATGGATTGCTAACTGACATAGAGTAACATTCCTAAAATTGCAAAATACCAAAATCACATAAACACATAAAAGACACCCACCGCGGCTTCGGGGGAGAAACACATGAAAGACACCCACCGAGATTTGTAAATTTTTCCCGAGGGGAAGTCCCATGTAGAATTGATGTCCTTGGCTTTTTTGGCGGCTTCGGGGTAAGAGGTGAAGTATCACTTAAGGTCGGCTTTGCTGTCGGAGATAGCGCGGATATCCAACATGAGCCAGCCCCATTAGGGAATTTCAATTTGGAATGGGTGTCTTTGATTTTTTTGTCTTGTGGAATGGGTGTCTTTGATTTTACGTTTAGAAGTGAAGCATTACGTAAGGTCGGCTTTGGTGTCGGAGATAGCGCGGATATCCAAGTTGAATCTGCCCCCTTAGGGTATTTCAATTTGGAATGGGTGTCTTTGATTTTACGTTTATGGTTTTTAGAGTAAAAGAGCCCAATTGATGGGCTCTTTTATTTTAACCTTAATTTAATAGGTTGCTAATCACTGGTATTAGGTAGGCTAAATCGTGCCTGCCTTGTAACTCTGAATCTAGCTTAGACATGTCAGAAGCATTAAATTCGTAATCGTGTGTACGGCTATTTACATGATGAATTCTGTCGAACGGAGAAGCCGCCTCAAGCTTTTGAAGTGTTTCAGAATGGCTTGCTCCTTTAAGCCTGTTTAGGTCAGTCCCATACACGGCCGGATCAATGTCTAGAGCACTAAAAGTAGGAATAAAATTCGGCTCTTGACAGTTATGGCATCTAGCATAGGCTGGATGGGAAGGCGTCGCCTCTAATATATTGTTATTTATCGTATTCAACATACTTCGGGTAAGGCCAATATTAGTGCCGGGAGCACTGTTTACATACTGATAATAAGGAAACTCATTCAATTTTGTATCCTCTTTTACATGTTTATCGTTGCCGAAAGGTCGATCTACACGTGTATAAGACTTGAATAGACTCTCGTTTCGATTGCCATTAGGTGTGTTTTCCTTAAAAGTAAAATCAGCAGCTTCTAATTCGCCGGGATTCCCTGAATGTGGTGCAACAATAAATTTTGATGCATTCCAGTTTGAAGGTGTATTATAGCTGTTTACAAGAGATGTATTAGTAAATACAACTTTTCGTATATCGTTAGGGAGGGGCATCGAGTCTAACTCTCTTAATAAAGTTGAGCGATAGCTCCCATTTTTATCAACAATATGGTTTATCAATAGTTGCTTAGATGAGGTGGAATGTATATTTTCGTATGATACTTGCACCATCGAACGTATATCACGTATTGCTCGCTTGGCTTCGCTAGTTAGTTCAGACAACTCAAGGAAGAAAAGTGGTGTATAATCTAGAGCTGAAGTGAGAAAATCAAAAGTCGATAGGCTAATTACACCAATACTACCGAAATCATCGAGCATTGAGTCAATAAATAAAGGTAATCTTTGATAAGCCAGTGGTATGTTTGCTCCCTTAAGTGGGGAATCTATGGTAACCCATGTTCTAATGTTGGTTTCGATACCATATTTGTGCGCATAACCGATGGCATATTTAGATACTACACCACCCAAGCTTGTACCAAGTACTGAAATGCTTGGTTTATGGTTATTGGTTTGATTGGCTTCGTTTATCATTTCAATACCTTGAAGCACCGTGAAGGCATTGAGCTGTATATGGTCACCTGAGCCAAACCTTTTACCTTGCTCATATTCATAGGCAAAAAGAAAAATATCAGAGTTTGGATATCTTGCTTTAATTTCTGACGGACTAGCACCCATAAAAGCATTTCTAAATACTAGGTCTAGATCTTGGTAAATAGCGTCTGAGTTATTGTTAACTGCAAGCAGTGCGCCAGGATAAGGTGCTACTACAATTATTGGTTGATCATAAGCTTGAGCACCAGAGTCATTGGTATACAGTTTTAGTTGCATTGAGCCTCGTTTACCAGCATAGGATCTGGTAGAGGACAAAATACAGCCATTTGCGTTTAGAGCATAGTTAATATTATAGCAAGATTGAGGTAAGCTGGTTTTTGAGCTATTAAATAGTGCGAATGCATCCGCACTAGCTAAAAAAGCTGCCATGCTTAATAAAGCAAGTTTTAATTTGTAAAACACAAAATGTCCTTTTGTTTATGATTGTTTAGATAAGCCAATAAAAATTGAATTTCATCTGATATTTATAAAAATTCAACAGTTTTGAAACTGGAAGTTATAAAGTACCTAGTTTAAGTCAGTCTTGTACCTTGATCAAGAGCATGGGTTGGCGTCATGCTTGTCCTAGTTTTTGGAGAGGTCTAGAAGGTTACCAAAAGTTACATTGATACCCTTTGTGTTTACATTTAAGTTTCAAAAAAGTCACGATGACATCCTCATTAAAAGATAAAACGTAGCGATCCTGCTATTGGAACGCAAAGTTTAGGATAGTCACAGGATCGAGTCTTCCAGATGGATATGCTAAGCGCTATATGGATCCCTTCAAAAACTTGGTATGCAGATGATACGTTGTCTATCTTTAGAACATGCTCAATGGACTGAGGATGCTGGATTATGCCAATGGCAAGAAAAAGGCAGGTTAGCCTATCAGATACTAAATATTACCACTGCATATCCCGGTGTGTTCGCCGGGCATTTCTATGCGGTAAAGACCGTCTCACGGGCAAGTCATATGAACATCGGCGAGATTGGGTTGAGGAAAAATTACTGACCCTTGCTAAGGTGTTTTGCATCGATGTATGTGGCTACGCGGTTATGAGTAATCACACGCATATTGTATTGTATGTTGATGATAAAAAAGCGCAAAGGATATCAGACAAAGCAATCGTTCTTCGCTGGCATAAACAGTTTAAAGGCAACTGGCTGATGCACAAATTCATAAATGGAGATCAGCTGAGTGCATCCGAGTACAGTATGTTGGCAGCTGATATTGCTGAATTCAGACTCCGGCTTGCAAGCATCAGCTGGTTTATGCGGGTGCTTAATGAAGACATTGCCCGCAGGGCCAACAAAGAAGATGGTTGTACAGGTCGATTTTGGGAAGGGCGATTCAAGTCACAGGCTTTGCTGGATGAAGCGGCATTGGCAGCGTGCCTGGCTTACGTTGACCTGAACCCAGTCAGAGCCAAAATGGCAGAGACACCGGAAACGTCAGACTACACCAGCGTTAAACAGCGTATTGAGCATGCACAGCAAGGAAAGCAGCCCAAAAGCCTATTGCGTTTTGCAGGTAATCCAAGAAAGTACATGCCCAAAGGGCTGCCGTTTGAGCTGAGCTATTACATTCAACTGGTAGAGTTAACAGGCCGATGCATGCGTGCAGATAAGCGAGGTTATATCTGCGATAGTCAGCCACTGTTGGCGAGGTTACAAATAGAGCCGGATAACTGGCTCAAACTAACTACGCAGTTCACGAAGGTCTTTCATGGCGCGGTAGGGCGAGAGCAAGTGATGACAAATTACTGTGAGCATCTTCATAAAAGGCGTCGAGCCAATCTGACACAGTGTGAGCGGTTACTGGGTTAGTGCTTTTTTCAGTATTAGTTTGAATTCTCTAAATTCAGGTTTGGTGCGCTTTTGTACTGCCAGGCTCTGGCTAATTTTCCGTGGGGCGAGTTTAAATATTTATGACTCTCATTGCTTCTGGCTAATAAGTATGGAATTCAATCGTCTAGTATCGTCAATTTAGAACATACCATGGTATCAAGCTCGAATGGGCTGTAATATATGGCTATGATCCAAGCCATGGGCATCGCAGAGTGTTTTTCAATCAAAAAACTCATCAGGATAAGCTGGTTTGGGGCTATTGTTGATTCGGAGTATATCTTGAAACCTTTATTAAACTTAATTCAACTTCATTGGCTTTCATTCACAGCCTTAATAGCTTTGCTAATTACAGGTTTGTCTTTATATCCAGTAGATAGTCTTCCTGCGGTTCCTGGTACAGACAAAACTCATCATTTTATTGCTTATGGTGCTTTGGCATTTCCAGTTGCGTTAGCGAGACCTGAAAGGTGGTCGCTGTTTATAATAGGTTTTTTAGTCTATAGTGGAGTTATTGAGTTAGTTCAGCCTTATGTTAATCGCTATGGAGAATGGCTCGATTTAGGCGCTAATGGTTTAGGACTATTGGTGGGTGTTTTATTCGCTTCTTTTTCTAGGTCAATTTTCTTAAAAGAAAAATTTTTATAGATATCTAGCACCATTTGTTCATTTCCAAGTATAACACATAGGCTTTAGCGTAGGTGATGAGATGAACGTTTCTAAACTCGGCTGTTTTTTTAAGGTATTGGATGTATGAAGACACTGCTTTTGTACATAAGTCTGCTCTCAGTAATTTTCATATTATTAATAAAGTCAATGTATTATTGGCCAGAAAGTAAAATTAAGCATTTTACTTTTGTTTTTACTTATTCTGATCAATTTGTTGAAGCTATGCGTGCCACAGAGGACGCCGGGTATGTTTCTATCCAATGGCATGACAAATCCCATCAGCGTGATGAAAGCTCAATGGCCTGGGAAGCTGGCGAACCCAAATATAAAAAAGTGGTTGAGCCAGATTTGAGTAAAATTATTGGGCCATATAAAGAAACCGGTTTACAATCACTCTGGCTTCAACACTACCATGGGGCCTGGCTAATTAGGAAAGCGTTTTCATACAAAGATGAAAACGGAACAGGCGAAGGCATTTATGCTTTTGGTACAGTAAACCCCAAAGGTGTGTGCTTGCCAAACACCCAATGTGTGGAACACCTTTTTGGACAGTGGCATGTGATAAAGAATTAGCAAATCACAGGCTTCCAGTCAAACACACCTTGCTTCAATGTCAACTCAATGACAAACTCTGGCCGGGTCAATTTTTTTATACTCGGATTGCACAAGTGGCAGAAAATTGAAGAGACACTTCGGCTAAAACAATATAGACTTCCGGTGCACAGATTTAAGTAGGGTATACCAAGGTAACCATTCCGAATTACCTAAATATTAACCTGTTAATTTGTGCCTTATATTTAGGTGTTGGCTTTCTTTCAGAGTTTTGAGATAACTTAATGATCCGCTGTATTTTTATTTTTTCTTTGATAATTTTCAGTTCAGCTTCTTCTGCTGGCAAAAGAGAATCTGCTGACTTAATGTTGAAAAGCTTGGCAGCCAAGGCCTGTGAAAAGTCAGGCACAGATTGCGAAATAATAAAAAGGCGCTGCCCTCAGATGGTTCCAATGCCAAATACCTGTATTGTTATGGAGTATTTTGACTTGGAAGTGGCAAAAGAGCGGTGCGGTGTTGATACATATATGACATGTTATCAAGACAATATTCGCTTTAAGGGAAAAGCTCTTCATGAGTTTACGCTTCCCAATCAAGGTAAACCTATTTTAAAAAGAGCCTTCAAAGAGTGTGGCTCTGTTGGTTATTATGAGGTCAAATCAAGTCAGCTAAAGAATATCGAGTGGGCGATTATCGGTGTTATGAATAGTGTGATGGAACAAGCAGAACTTTACCCACCAACTTATCAAGATAGTAAAGTGTATTTTGATTGCTTAAGTGCTGTCAAATAGCCTTATAAAACACCAATTAATTAGTATTTAAAGGTTTCTAGTGGCTTAACCCTTGTTTCATAACATAAGTCTCTTGAAGTGTCGGGGTTCACTTATCACTTAAAAGCGACAGAGCTAGCCTGGTTGCAAAGCAAAAAGTCATTGAGAGATCGATATGATTTTTCATCCAGCCCATTGAGTTGGACAGATCCCAAATGCAGGCTCTGCTGGTTAACAATATGTGTCTGTACTTAACGTTCTCTGTACATCGTGTGAGACTCATTGCACGGTAAAAGCGTTCAGCGAGTGCCATTTCTGCAATTTATGATTTAATCAGAGCCTTTTCTTTCCCGAAATTTACAGTGCATAAGATAGTTGCAGTACATAAGAGATGCATAAGTAAGAATAAGTAAGAATAAGTAAAAGAACTAAGTGAAGAGACACCCACCCCTATTTGCAAATGCGAACAGCTGGCAGTGTCACTTTAGTAAGTATAAGTAAAGAGACACCCACCCCTAGTTGCAAATGCGAACAGCTGGCAGTTTCACTTTAGAAATGTATGAAGCACTGTCCTCTCTAGACAAAGCTATTTTTGAATAGAGAAATAAAGAGTTTGAAAATTGTTCTATCCTTACTAACTGAGTATCAGTGTGTTGTGGGGTAGTCCATGAAAAGCTCCTTAAAAGTTAAGCTGTTAACACCAATGTCTGCAATGTTAGCTATGTTTGCTATTGTCGTACTTGCAATGTTGTTTACTTTGCATACGCTTGAATCTCAATTTGTTGAGCTTAAAGATAAGAATATACATGCGGCCAACCAGGGGCGGTTGGCGCTATCGCTGTTTAAAACACAAGTGCAAGAATGGAAAAATGTACTGATCCGCTCTAAATCAGTCCAAGAGCGAAATAAATATTGGCAGCGTTTTTTAAACTCAGAAAATGAAGTGAAAAGGGTACTCGAGAACATTGGGCAGTCAAAACAGCACTCTATGGCGGTTAAAACACTTATCTCTAAAATATTAAAAGACTATAGTGATGCGACAGGAAAATACAAGGCTGGCTATGATATTTTTCTGTCTTCTGATTTAAATATAGAAAAGGCTGATCAACATGTTAAAGGCATAGACAGGGCTTTGAGCGAATCACTGGTAGAGCTTGTTCTGAAAATAGATGAAAGTGTGGATGATAATTTTGAAAGTTTAAAAGATTTTTCATCACGCACTAGTTTTACAGTAAGTTTGATCAGTATGTTGACCGCAATTATTGGGGTTGCGTTTGTTCTGCTATATATTCAAAAAATAATTGTCAGGCCGATTGGCGATCTCAATGAAGTATTAAAAGCGATTGCGGAAGGGGATTACACAAAGAACATTTCGCATTCATCAAGTGATGAGATAGGAGAGTTGGTTCAGAGTGCGCGATATATGCAAGAAAAGTTATCTGACAGTGTCGGGCTCATTAATTTAGTCAACCATGAAGTGAGTACTGCTTTTGCTAAGCTATCAGAAATTTCCGACGAAATTGGTCATAGCTCAGTATCGCAAAGCAAAATAGTCGATAGTTTAAACCAGGCTACTGCACGCTTATCCACCATCGCCGAGCAGAATAAAATGGACTCAAAACAAGCGTTCGATTCTTTTAAATCAACAAGCGAAGCGACAGCACAATGTGCAGCTTCTTTGGACTTAGCTGATAAAGATATGGGCGAGTTGGTTGGTGAAATGCAAGCAATTGCAGGTAATATTGAGCAGTTAGAAAGCCGGTCTTCTGAAATTGTTAATGTGTTACAGGTTATTCAAAATATTGCAGAGCAAACCAACTTATTGGCGCTCAATGCCGCAATAGAAGCCGCTAGGGCTGGTGAACAAGGGCGAGGGTTCGCGGTGGTTGCCGATGAGGTGAGAAGCCTTGCAACACGAACCCAAAATTCAACACTTGAAATAAAAGACATTATCGACGGCACTTTGCTAAGTTCTAAACAAGCGGTGGCCTCGATACAATCAGGTCTATCTAAAACAACGCAAACCGCGCAATCAGTTGCACAGGTGAGCAGTGTGTTGGGTCAAACCTCGACTTCATTTGATAGCCTGATCACGGTGACCCATTCAGTAGATGATAATGCGGTGCACCAACAAGATATTTCGCAAAGTATTGTTGAAGACGTTGCGCAAATGCTGGTGATTTCTGAAACGCTGGAAAAAATGGCACAAAGCGATGAGGTCTCTGTCGCAGTGAACAAAGCTTCTGTCGATTTGCAGTCATTGGTTGAGCGGCTGTCAACCAATAAAGGTGACGTGAGTTTGTTTTAACGATGGAACCAGTCGAGTCTCATAGGCCAGGTCTCCCAGCATGCCATTTAACAGCACATATTCGCAATATATCCGACGTATCCACTTCACTGTTATAAAATAACTTCTTCTGAGCCTGACATCTTTGCCTGGTTCTGTACTGCTAGTGAGAGGGAGCACTGGAAATCTGAATGTTTCAAAGTGTTTAGTATCAATATCGGGGCAGTTTTTTCTGAGCACTTCGTGTAGGATTGTGAAATAACGCATAATGTGGCTATTTTTTCTTTTGACGAGAATGAATTCGCTCAGGCTATACCGTGATTTTTTATCAAATTGATTTTCATTAAGTATCGGAGAACCTTAAGGCCACGGCGTAATTTCAAAAACCGACAACTGTAGCTTTATGAAATATTTTAGAAAAATGATTGAGCAGTATATTCCTGTCACTGATGACGAATGGGGGGATGCTTGCGGAATGTTTGATATCAAAAGTGTTAAAAAAGGAACGACGGTTCACCATGCAGGTGATGTGTTTAGTGAAATATGGTTTATAAAAAGCGGTTTAGCCAGATCATATTTGATTGATATGAATGGCAAGGAGCACACCTGGCAACTCTATTTTCGCGGGAAAAGTAAACATGGTTTGAATCACTTTATGGACGATAGTGTTAGCTTCTACGAAAAAACAGGCTCAATGCTTAACTTTGAAACCCTTGAAGATTCGGTCTTTTACGTAACGTCTCTGAATAAGCTTGATAAGTTCATATCACAAGAGAAAAAGTGGGAGCTTTTAACCAGAATATGGATACATAACACCTATTATTCTGCCACATACAAACGTGTCCTTTCTCTCATGTCAGAGACTGCTGCCCAAAGGTACGCGCGCTTACTTGAAGAGTACCCTTTTATATTTAATCAAGTTAAGTCATATCATATCGCCTCTTACCTGGGGGTTGCTCCCCAGACTTTGAGCAAATTAAAAAATGAATCTAGGTGAATGAATTCACGTATTTCGTTGTTTACCATGTGCTTTTTACTGGAGACTAACAATGAATACCTTTCAAAGATGTAAAAAACAACCTGAACAAAGTACTTCGCTTTACATTGCCAGGTGTGTATGCCGCACTGTTAATACTGCCGCTGAATATATGCAAGGAGTGAGGTGATGGAGCTTACACAAACAGGTGCACAACTTATATTTATTGGAATTGCCTTTTTTCTCATTGGTTTAATACAAGGTGCATTGATACCTGCTGTAAAAAATTCCCGGATGGCGCTTTCTGGTCACTTGACGGCTGTTCAATGTGGTATGGCAGTGGCCCTTTTTGGTGTTATCTGGTCACTCGTGGAGCTGTCTTTATTTTTGGAATTGCTTGCAGCCTATGGCTCCGTATTTGGGTTCATGCTTATCTGGCTGGGAATAACCATTGCGTCAGTAACAGGTGCAAGTCAAGCGCTTCCGATCGCGGGGGCTGGATTCACAGCTAATATTACAACTGAACTCGTTGTTATGATGACGGTACGTATTGGATCACTCCTTTCATTAATCGGGTGTACGGTACTGGTTTTTGGACTACTGCCAATACTGGGATAGAGTTTTTGCAGGAGTTTTTCAAGACAGGAGTTTTTCAAGACACCCATTCTAACATTGGGCGATATTCACATTAGTTTGTGATGGGGGTCAGGTCTGTAATATGCACCTGGCCTATGAGCAAATTAGTGTCTTCTCTCCATATTGAGATATGCATTGTTGAAAACTGACTTGCATTCATGACAGCAAAATAAATCAAACAAATAAATCAAAGACACCCAATCGAACAGTTGATTCAAAGATCTCTTTCTTTGTGCAGACACCCAGTGTAATTTGGTCTTTGTAATGGGAGTGATTATGTGGGAGTAATGTGAATCGGATCTGCATATCAAGTGAATGCAAGTATGCCATTAGTTCATTTGGTTTCCCTGCTCAATGTGTCCATTCTTTTGTTCAAAAGCATACTATTTCTATGCATTTTCTGAGTATCAAAAATGTTGGATGCTTGCTGTCGATACAAGTAGTTAGTTAAGAGCTACAGCGACTTAGCTTACTAGGATATTTAAATGTACCTGTCTAGTCATCTCGTGATACAGTCCCAGTTTATTAAACAAAAAATAACCGGATGCATCATTCTGAGTCGTGATTGTTGCCAAAAAAGTTGCACTTGCAAACACACAGCCTTCGGGCTTCGGTAGAAGCGTTCAGCCTTATGTGTCGGTATATATTGCTCAATTGGATTAAGGAAATATGAAAAAGAAACTACTCGTACTATTTACTTGTATGCTGGCTAGTACAAGTGCATTTGGTAAATATATTACTCATTTAAACTCTAGTGGTGTAGAGATTACACGATTTTTTACTCATGAAAATGGGGCTGTCAGCTTGTATATATCGGGTGCTGTAGACAATCTGGATGAATGTACGTCAACATTTAGAGTTTATATCCCTCACGATCTTCCTGGAAAAAATATAATGGTTTCTAGCGCATTAGCAGCATTTGCATCCGGTAAAAAAGTTGGTTTTCATGGTTCTGGTTGCCGTACCACTTCTTTTTGGGGGGGAACACAAGACGTGCCGATCGTAAATAATATGTGGATCATAAAGTGAGGATATAGCAAGTCATACATGATGAGCCATACAGACGCCTGATAGTATGAGCCTTCAACGCTGGCGCAGTCAGAGCTTAGAACCTTCGGAGAAGCTCTGACTCCGCCACTCTTATCTGCTTGCGGTTGGTGTGTCGAATAGTGCTTGTTGCTGGTACGATGAGTTGTTACTCTCAAAGTCATTAATCATAATGAGAGGCAACATCATGCAGGAATTTTTCGAGAAGTTTGCAATTAAGACCAAGATCAACGTTGTATGGGGTGAAATGGATGCGCTGGGGCATGTGAACAACGTGTCGTACTTTCGTTATTTTGAAACCGCACGGATCGATTTTTTAAAGCAAACAGGACTACTTTCTATCTTATCAGAACCCACCCATAGTCCTGTATTGCGCGATACTTATGCCCAATACAAACGACCAGTTACTTTTCCGGATACCCTCTATATTGGTTCGTATATTACCGACATTAAAGAAGATCGTTTCACCATGCGCTATGAAGCGTTTAGTGAGTCACAGCAGGCGATATGCACAACGGGGTATGCGAATGTGGTGATGTTTAATATGAAAACAGGGCAAAAATCTCCAATACCAGAGAATATGTTGTCGATACTTAAGCAGTACGAGATGGAAGGTGAGTAACAGAACCGGGTTGTTGTTGGCTAAGCCTGTTTTTGTTCAATTCTGCTAACTGGATCCGGTTAACGTTTTCACTTGGGGCTTATTTATGAGCCGCTCTTTTAGCTACGGGTTTGTTGGTGCTTTTGAAATGGTGAGCGGGCAGCGCCCGCTGTAATTGGCAGCTGCCTTGTCCAAACTTTGTTAATGATTCTGACTGTTCTCGTATTCCCTCGTCACCGCTTTTTGATGGCAAATGATGTATGATCAATTTACTATTCTTAGGATAAAAGTGTTGTCTGGTTCGTTTATTGGTTGAGTAATATAGCCCTTAAAGCGAAGCGTAATAATCAAAAAATTCCTGAAGGCGCATGCCGTTAACAATGTAGATAAGATTATGTATAGCAAGCAATATAAAACGCTATTTACATCGCTCAATAGCCGGAAGAGGCCTGAAGATATAGCGCAGGTGATACTAGAATTGCCCGAACTGCAATTAACTCAAGAAACGATGAGTAAGCTTAAGCTGGCCGCTGAGGGCGCATTGTCAAATAATCAATTTGGTTACTCGTCAATGTCCGATGAGTTCTTCAACCCCATAGGATGTGAAAAGCAATTGAATAAAGGTAAAGAGCTATTTCCGTCCGTGGTGTTTGAACCTGATAATGGAGCACTTCCGCAGCATGCAGATACACTGATTGAACAAGCTTGCCCTTTATTAGGGGGAGACCCATCCAAGTTAGACTTTAAACATGACAGGCTAAACAAGCTTGAAAGAAAAGCGGCAAATCTGGATATATCTAAACGACAGTACAATAAAAAATTCAGATATTTGCGCAGACTTCAAGCGAAAAGAGCTCGCCTTGCCAGGGAGCTTAAAAAAAGAGAGTTTACGCTGATAAGCAAATCTGGACTGGCCTTTACAATTGATGAACACCACTTTTTCGATGACGCTTTGACGGCTGCGTTTATCGCTTACTACGTGGCCAGATGCAATTTAAGAAGTGAATATACAACCGATAAACAGCAAAGACCTTACGATGAAATAGCACATCAGCTATTTCAGGATTGTATGCGAGCCAACTCTACAAATTGGTGGGCAATAAGCCATGTTTATCCCGCGCCATTTGTGCTTAGTAAGTTAACCGACGAACAGAAAGGAAAGATGCTGGGTACCTGGTATTCAGTGCTGTGTGAATTAGCGGAATTTTTGAAGGAGCTTTGGGGCAAATCTGACATTTCCAGACAGACAATGATCGTAAAACGCGGAAATGACTCAACGACATGGAACAACACCGCAGGTGCATGGAATAAAGTGCGCGATGCCTGGTTCAGATTTCTTTTTGATTTGGGTATGCAAGATATTGTTGATGTCTTATGCCCTGGAAAAGTACTGAGATTGATGGCTGCGGATGTTGTTGCATGGCACCACCATGAAGAGGGGACACTTGAAGTGGATACCAAAATCTGGAATGAAGTGCCGTTGCCCTGGGAGGTTCTATCTGGAGAGGCTGAATGTAGCAGGCACTTCGTGGAGCGTGTGTGTCGTCGCTATGGCGTTGATCCGGTGCATAAAGGTTGGACTGCACCACCACCTGATATTCAAGTCGCCAAGTTTAGATTAACGCCGGAACTTGTTCATGGTGTTACAGTCTCAAACCCGGGTCTGGCAAAAGTATTAAAGAAGACTGGTGTTTTTTCAGGAAAACCTGTAAAAGACTAATCTGACAGTCTCCGAGGTAGCTCAGTGGTAGAGCGCCCGGCTCTTTTTCCGGGTGGACGTAGGTTCGAGCCCTGCCCTCGGAGCCAAATTTCACACAAAGCCTGTTGAGCATCCTGCTTCACAACCCATTTCACTAAAAATTAATCAAAGACATTTAGTCGAGTGAATTTATCGTCAGGATAGATTCATGTTGTTAGGTTTACAACTTGTGAGATTGGGTTTCTGGTTAGCATTGTCTGGCGGCTGGGTATCCAGCGCAAGTAATGGGAGCAGGGGAGCAGTAATGCAAAAAATTAAAGTTATGGCATTAATCACTATGACTCTAATTTCTGGCTTTATTCATAGTTCGACTAGAGATCTATCGCCGGAAGAGAAAGCGTCTCTGGACATTAAACAGCTGGCTAAAGCCGTTGAGTATTATCACCAGGAATTTGGCAGATATCCTACCAATGAACAAGGTTTAAGCTTATTAAACCGGGAAATATTTGTAAGTAAAGATTGCCCCTGTAAAAAAGTAAAGCTCCTTAATGGGTTGCCAGAAGACCCTTGGGGGAGAGACTATTTATATCTTATGCCTGGAGAAAACAATTCGGAAGGATTCGATATATGGACAAACGGAGCGGATGGGCTTTCTGGTGGAACAGGCATAAACAGGGGATGCGGAAACTGGGATGACCTCCAGTGCGAGTTAACCGAACAAAATGACACTCTGGAGGCTGTTTTTCTTCTCCTGACCATTGGCATTGGGGTTGGTTTGCCGCCATACATTGCTGGTGTATACCTATCTTATAGAAAAGGGAATTCAATCAATAGCTCCCTATTTGGTTATCACTTGGGTGTGCTATTTTACTTGGTGTTTGTGTTGCTCCTGAGTGTGATTTTACCAAGTGCACTTTAATGATAGAGAAGCGCAGCCCATTAATTAAATGAAGGTTAGGAAAGGAATACAATGAAAAAAATATATGGCGTCTTTTTTTGTGTATTATTGCAGGCCTGTTCAACTGTCGGATCGGTTGAGCGCCCGTCAAGTTATTATCAGGAACAGGCATCGAACTCTCAAAATAGTCTAGTGGGTGATCCAGTTTTAGGTAATAACAACGACAGGATCCAGGAACTACTCAATTATCAGGTTAGGTTGCCCGAGAAAAATAGAATCGCAGTGCTTAAGCTCAGTCAAGATAAATATTGGCGTGCTTATTCTAATGACTTTACTGTACTAAATGACTCACTGGTGAAGTCACTGATCACTAAGTTGCGTTCTTCTGATAGGGTTTATGATGCCTCTTTTTTACCAGCCATGCTGGTTTCAGAAAAAAGATCGGTCTCGACGTTAAGGGAAGCTGCAGCCAGGTTTCAGGCAGATTTACTGTTGGCTTATACAAGTTCTTGTTATTCATACCAGAAATACAAATTCATTGATCCCAACAATTCGAAATCTTACTGCTCGGTCGAGTCCATATTACTGGATATACGCTCCGGAGTAATCGTTAAGTCAATTGTCAGTACGGAAGATTTCATAGCTTCAAAGGCATCAACGGATACGAATTTTCGTGAAACGATGAAACGGGCCGAGCTCGAGGCTGTTGCCGCCGCACTGGGAAATGTCGCCAGTGAAGTGACTTCATTTTTAAATGGTGTGCCAAGAATATAGCGTTTACAACGCGCCAAGCGTAAAACCGCCAGAACGGTATGCAGACATTTGTCTCAGTACTTAGCATCACAGGAGTTTGTTTTGGCATACTCCTGAGCAAGGCGACTCTTTGAGACGCTGCGTGCTAGTCTCTTTCTAACTCGCAACCAACAGTGTTTATCTCAATGTACGGTAATAGGGAGATCATTCACCACGAGCGATTGACCATTTTTCTGAGCACGATGAAAACTGGATATTAAAACGTCATTCGATAAGGTGTTAATGTCGTCAACTTCTTCCACCATACAAAACATAATGGATTCCCACCCTAAGTCCTTAATAAAGGTCTTAAGCTGATGCATATTGTCCTGATAGTTTTCATCGGTTGTTAAGAGGCCAATGGAGTGTTTATTGCCGAGTTTGTACTTCCCTGTGTGAGAGATTGAACATTTCGCATATCCACTTAACACATAAACTGTATTGGTGCTTTTATTCATGTTGGTGACATTCTCTGGATTGACTTTGACCCATTTATGCATTTTTCGAACCAGGCTGAGCAGTATGCTGATACCGCTTTTCTACGCCTTGAAAATAGAGGGTAAAAAACCACTGTCTGATGGCATCTGTGAATGATGACACGATCAGTGTCAATTTTCTGTTAGTACTGTTGGGAACAAATTCAAGATACTTAGTGTCATTAGCCTGTCTTTGGATATGGAGCACAAAGGCTTGGGTTTCTGGGAGCGAAAGAGCGCTCACGTTTGGAGTGATGTCTGCAAATTTCATAGCAGAGTTTGCGTGGTTAAAGTTGTGCTTTGGAAAGATTTGTGACGCGGGTCTAAACTTTATGAAGGCGAAAATGTACATACGTATTTTGTTAGGGCAAACTAGGAATGAGCGATATGAACCTATAAGTGGTAGTTTAGCTTTTCAACAATTATTTCACAGAATAACCGAACGGTCGCCATATGAGAGAGTGATATATGTCAATGGGTCAGAAAAGTTTTTTGTTTTTTGTGCTTATACTAGCGCCCTGCCGATTATACTCTGAAGTACAGAATATCACGTTATCTATGCCTATTATTCAGCCAACCTTATATTCAGTCTCTTCAAAGCGTGTATTAGATAGAGCTTATAGCCAAATTAAGGTTGAAGTGAAATATGAGAGGTACCCCGCGAACAGATCTCTGTATGCAGCAAACCGAGGGGTAACAGATGGAATACTTGCTCGTATACCAAATATGGAGCGGTCTTACCCAAATTTAACTATGCTGCCTATACCGCTCGCCTCCGAAAAGGTTTATGTTTATACCCATGACTTGCATTTCAGAATTTACGATTGGCGCGTGATCAGCCGCTATCGCGTGGCGATTGTGCGAGGGTTTGAGCTGGCTACAAAACATCTAAATAAAGATAGCCTGGTAGAAGTGCCCTCGGTTGAGCAGGCCTTTTCAATGCTAGAGCAAAAAAAGGTCGACTTTGTTATTGATCTGGAAAGCGGTCAATGTGTGCTTAATAAGCTCGGGCTAAATAAAATTAGGAGATTAGAACCGGCAATTTCAGAGTTGACTGTGTACCACTATCTTCATATTAGGCATCAGTCACTTTCCAGAGAGTTAAAGGTCATTCTTGAAAGTATGGCTCTTTCAGGAGAGATAAGGTCCATTTATGATAATACTCTGGAAGAATTAGACTGCGTGCGTCCGATAGCACAATAGTGATGGACGGACAGTTGCACTAAGTTTGTCCAATTAGGTTAAAACAATATTAGACTCTTGGCGTTCTGAGCATCTGTTTTAGCTGCGGCGAAGTGGTTGGCTGAAAACGTATTCTCCAAATAATGGCTTAAAGTTGCAGCAAGCAGACCCCTCCAATTGTGTGAGCGTTTTCTAACCTGATCTGCCAACGCAAAAGGGCATAATCGTGCCGGGTTACTTAACCAGGTTTTTAGCTTGCGTGATACTCATGCCAAATGTAGAGCGAAACGTGCGACTAAGATGTGCACTGTCAGAAAACCCGGCTATGTAGGCCGCATCTGTTGCGGACTTGCCTTTTACGAGTGCTTGTAGTGCACAAATCAATCTTCGCCACAACAGAAAAGGGCGCCACGCAATACCAACCTGATCTTTGAAGATGTGCAGAAATCGACTTTCTGAAAGATTAAGGGTTTGTGCGACGCTTGCTGCACGCCATTGCTGCGGCTTAATACAGTCGGCCACAAAACAGGCATCCAGGTTTTCAAGTAACCTCTGGATACGTTCATCAGTGACTGAGCTCTGATTACAGTTTAGTAAAGTCTGGTCAATTGAAATTACTCGGAATATTGGCGCAATAAGCTGAAAAGCGCTTTCCTTGTCTAAGGGGGGATATGCCTTGCAGTCAGCGTTAAGTTCAAAGGAAACCATAGACTGACCTTGTAACTTTGCTTCTAACTGTTCTCCTAACAGGCTGTGTGGCTCTACTAATAAGATCCATCCTTTGGACATTTTAAGACAATGACTGTGTTTAGACGCGATCACGACCTGGCCCCGGAGCGTCTCTCCATTCAATTCAGAGGATGAGTCACAACATGGCCATACTATCTGTATAGCAACATGCTGGTGATAGTTGGCATCTAGCTGTGAGCCGTAAATGAGCACAAGGCCTGTGTCTATCCATACAGTGGAGGTTATCACACCAATAGTCTCCGGTTTTTTTGCGTTTCTTGGGCGCTGGAGGGGCTGGCAATGTCCCTGCATTACACATCAAGTGTATCGTAGTTTTTAGGCAAATGGCTGGTCACTTGCCTGACACAGTATCATATTCGCTTGGCCAGTCCTGCGCCTTCCCAAACTGAATCGTATGGTGCTTTTATCGATGCTGTATTTTGTGCTAAGCGCGTTAGGTGCTCAGGTAGAACTATTTCAAGTATTCAGCAAGATCGGCTGGAATTGGCATAGGTTTGATGGGGCTCACATTGGTTCCGCCGGTATTTCCTTTTGGCACCCAAATTCTGGAGAAGATAACAGAAGCAAAGATCCGGGCTATTTGCCCTAGTACCTTCCTGGCGTTATATCTTTTGAAGCCCAATTTGAGCATCCACCAGTGCGACTGCGTGTGAGGAATAATAAAGGATTGTCCTAATATGTGTGCTCTTTCTAAGTGATAAAAGCTCTTACTGTATTGGGTGTTGTCATACTGCTCTTTAGCCGCGGCCATTTCCTTTTGAAACGCTAGTTTCAGTTCTGATTTCATGGCTAAGTACCTTGTTGGTTATGGTTGATAAATTACCTGCTCTCAGGATCATTCTAAACGCTGAGGATTTGGATGAATTGAATAAACTGGCTGCAAAGTTGTTCTGGTTCAGGGGCAAGGTTGCATCTGTAATCCGTGTGTAATAGCCCGTACTTTTGATTCTGATTAGGCTAGGGCTGTGAACAAATAAAAAGTGTAATAACGGGAAATCAGATGAACACAAGTGAACTTTATAAACACATGTTAGAAACAACATTGAAAGTGGTTGGTGAGGAAGCAAAGCCACTTTTGGCGCCATTGGAAAAGGCATTAGAAGCTCAAAGGGAATCAATTCAAGCTATTGTACAAGCGCATTTGAACAATGAGATCGGTAGTGAAGAAATGGAAGTTGAGTTGCTAAGAGAGCAGAAAATTTTGGAAGCTGAACTTATCTCATTAGAAATTTGTGCAAAAGCGGTAGTTCAAAAAGCCGTAGCCGCGGCTATGTCGAGTCTGACTTCGCTATTAACACGTTAGTTTGTTCCGTTCGCACTGTGTATTGACTATTTCGCAGCACAGTATCGAGGGGGAGAAGCGCCCGGCAGAAAGCATTCATCAGAGGTCCTACGCCATAGTTTTATTTTTTGGGAATAGCTTATAACAATTGGAGTGGGTGTTCGCAGTGGCTCCTGCACACATGCCTACCCAAACGGGTCGTCATAAATAATTTGTAAAAGTGCCTGCATGTTGAATGGCATGTATGCAATTTTAATTACAGAAAGAGCTTTGTTAGTAGTTGAGTGGTTGGCAAATTTTCTAAAAATTTTTTAAGGAAATAAAATGAACCAACTCTGTTACCTGCAATTAAGAGTCATACTATTGTGTTGCTCCTGTGTGTTTTTGAGTGCATGTTTTAAAGAAAGCGTTGCACAGGACGACAGAATTGGGCTGAAAAAAGTGGATTTGTTTAAACAAATACTGGCAGATTACTGTGGTAACTCGTTTTTTGGCACTGTCTATGTCACCTCAGGTGATGATGTGGTGTATGAGGCGAATTGTGGGCCAAGAAATATCCCAAGCTATACGCAATTTATGACGTTTGCGACGCAGCATAATATTGATACAAATACCTTGGGTGCAAAGTATCAAGTTGGCTTCAATACGTCTGACTCCAAATACCGCATTGGCTCAAATACCAAAGAATTTACGGCGGCGCTGTTGCAAAAAAAGCTTTCTCAGGAAGAGATTGAAACAAAGACTATCGGTGATTATTTATCTTGGTTTCCTAAGAATGCGTGCAAGGATGTGACGCTTCACAATTTATTGACTATGTCGTCAGGCATAGATAACTATAGCGATAATCCTGAAGTATATTTGAACTGGGGGTGGCGGCCATTCCTATATGAACCAGGCCTAAATTTGAATGGACCTGAGGCGTTCAGCAATCGCTTTTGTACCTGTCAAAAACAAGGGGGTGTCCCCAGCTTTACACCCGGTGAGAAGTTTGAGTATAGCAACTGCAATTATTATCTCCTTGGTAATATTATTGAGCAGCTCGCAGCTCGAAAGCAAGGTAAAATTCCCTCCGAGTTTTACTTTGGCAACATCTTGAAGCGCAAGATACTAGACAAACTGGCAATGGCCGACAGCGGCACATTTAATGCGATTGGTGTCTATGAAAACATGACGACTGGTTATGTTGATAAAGATAATCCGCTCTTGTCTGACACTACGGGTCGTTTACCGGACATGGGTTTGCCTGATTACCCAAATATTTTAGAAAGCCCTTATAGTAACTCAATGGTGCTCTATTCTGCGGGCAACATGTATTCCACTGTCAAGGATATGCATCGCTGGGATAAGGGTTTGTATGGTAATTTGATCCTTGATCATGATCAGAAAGAAATAGCGTTTACGCCTTACCAGAAGGCTGACAATGGCGCTCAGGGTGACAAGGAATGTCAGGCAGCTCAGGATGACAAGGAATGTCAGGCTGCTCAGGATGGCAATGAGCCTCAGGATACACAACCTGATAGTGTGTCTCAGTGCGAGTATTTTGGCTACGGCTGGTTTGTTAATTACATCCCTAAAATTTATACAGAGGAACTGGACTGTCCAGACACGCCTATTTCACCTGATGAGATGGAAAAACTGCAAGGATTTGAAAAGTTTGTAAGTTACTCTGGTAATTACCCTTATTCCTGGGTGACGAGTTTTTCAAGATTGCTGGATCGCAATCAAGCCGTGATGGTATTTAGTAATTATAATAAAACGGGGTATGAGACAGATTGTATAGCCCAGGAGATCCGTAATGTTATTTTTTATAATAAGGCGTATCGCTCAAAGCATTGCCAAAATGTTTTGAATGGTGGTATGCGAAAACAACTCTTTGAATGGTACTAAGCAATTTGCGTGCTTCTCAGTGCTTTTGGGCTGGATCCGGCTTTTACTTGCGATGCATTGTCGATGTCAGCGAAAGGCTTGTTATGTAGCGTAGTCAGAATCGTTGTCTTTGACTGTGTAAGGGCTTAATTCTGAAATGCCTTGCTGAATCTGGTTCAGCAAGGCATTTATTAAATCAGGGCAATCCAAGCAGGCGCTTTGGATTAATACTCTTCTGACTCATCGTCGGACACATTACGCGCTTGCCTGACGGCTGGCTTTGCCAGGATTTCCACATAGAAAGAGGTGAGGTTTTCTTCCTGAGTTTTGTCGATCAGCTTATTAAGCTGTGATACGTGTACTGGCTCAGCTTCTGCTTCGGTGTTACCAAATTGACAGTCAAAATCCCAGTAGTCAGCGCCTGTTGGTAACGTTTTATTGCGTTCACGCTTAAGGTATTTTTTAAGCTCATGTTTGACGGCGTCAACGCGTCGTGCAAGTTTGATTTTCGGGTGAGTTAGTTCAAATGTTTTTTTCATAGCTGCCTTCAAGCAAGAGATACTCAATCAGCAAAAAGCTTGCCTGAGTAGATAAAGTGTATTCATTTAGCGTCAAAGACGAGTGGATAAATACAGACATGTAATAGACCATTTTACGCTATATTCAGCGAACTGGCGAGGGGTGAAGGCTTGTCTTAGATAATGCGTACTCAAAGCGAAATGCTGTCAGCAGACTGCGCGCCCTGATTATTCATTTAAGTGCCCAAAGCCGGGGTAACCAGTCTGGTGTTCGCCAGTATTTTCCAACCGCGTGCTTATCCAACCACCAAACGATTATTGGTATCCCGACTGGTCAGGATTTGGCCTGCATCAAACCCGGTGGTGCGTTTTGCCATGCGGTCATACAGCAGCACGTTAACCGTTGCAGCCAGATTCATGCAACCGGTTGTTGGTACATACACCACGGCATCGGCAGCATCCACAATGTCTTGTGGCAGGCTGCCATCTTCGGGGCCAAAAACGTAAATTGCATTATCGGGATGCGTAAATTGTGGCAATGGTGTCGCACCTTCCACCAGCTCAATACACACGAGCGAGCGGCCAGGTACTTTCAGACTAGTAAGATCATCAACCTGTTGAATGGGGATATTATCGGCGATGTTTTTTGTGTCGGTATGGTACTTGGCAGCCTTTGCGTAGCGATTACCATTAAAATAAACGGCTTGTGCTTGATAGCAACCCGCAGCTCTTAATACGCCACCTACGTTAGTCGGCGATTTCGGATTAACTAATCCAATCGCGGCAAACGACTCACTCATACTCTTTCACTCTCAATATACGGCAGCGAGGCTACCAGGAACGCTTAACACAGGCAGCTTAGCTACCAAAATATCTGGCAGGCGATTGTATCATGTGGATGATTTTGTGCCAGCCAAAAGCCTAGCACGGGCTCAGCACAGAGATATTATCACGCAATCCGGGCTTTTTTTGTGGGTAGCAATGCTGCTTACAAATGCGCATTGGTGAGATTACATTTATCTGCGCTTATAAAAGCGGCTCCGAACGGGTTGATGAGTGCGTTCGAAAACCGCTTAGTAACCTTATTAAATAGAGATACAATGCAATTTATAGGTCGAGTTTAAAGGTTATCTATTTTACATACTGTTTGGTCCTGGCTTTCATTTACTGTTTGCTCCAGGCTTTCATATACTGGGTTACTATGACCATTCACAAAGGTATAGCAGGGTTTGATGGTATGGATCTGATCGACCTCTTCTGCGAGTGGATTACGGTCTAAGATCACTAAATCAGCCACTTTATTAACCTCTAACGTGCCTATTTTCTCATCGAGCAGGTTTTGCTGTGCAGGTACTATGGTTATACCTCGTAAAGCCTGATAGACATCGATATTTTGCTGTCCGGCAACAGGGTTGTAAGGCATCGGCTCTTTTTGAGCCGTTGCCAGGCGAGGATAAAACCAGGTATCGCGATTGACCATTTGCTCGACGTACCACAGTGGGTTAACGGGTGAGACGGGCATGTCACTGTGTAATGAAAATGGAACATCATAACTGTGTTCAAATTTCGCTGGGTCAAGCATAGTTGCACGACCTGTCGAGTCCGATTCTCCCTCGTGACCTTTGCCATCCAGGATTGATTGGAATGCGCCGCCCCAGTAAGCAACGTGGGCAGGCGTATGGCTGACGGTAATGTTCAAATGCTGTTTCAGTTCAGCATCATGAGAATTTATACAGGGTATGGCTTCATTACGTGCTTGTACAATCAGGTCAACAGCCGACTCGTTTGCAGCCGGATTTCCACCAACGGTGGCATGATGCAACGTGATTGGAAAAGTGTTGTCGCCACTCTCTCTTTGGCATTGTGCCGTTTGCAGCTCCTTGAATGCAGTCAATGCTTGTTCTATAGCTGCATCTCCATTGGCATGAACCTGAATGAGCCAGTTTTCCCCCCAGTAATTTTTTAGCTCTTCAACGAAGCTATCATACTCATAGTTTTTGCCGCTATCACCGGCTTCACCATCACAAATCCCATTTTTGGAATAATCGTCTTTAAGGTATGCACTACAGCCCTGAGTCGAGCCATCGGCCCAAATTTTAACGCCGTAGGCACCGTACAGGCCATCGGTATTGTTATCCCAGGTGTCGGTGTAAAGTGAATTAGCAACTTCGAGTGGGCTTCGATCTTCACCTGTTGAGTCCGCAATGTCTGTGGCGACAAGCGTACGATAGCGCATGTTTGGAGTGTCCTGGTTTTTCTTAGCCAGTTTTTTGAAAAATAGCGCTTCTGATGACTGAAAGGCACCGGCATTGACCAATGTGGTGACACCGGTTTGAGCTATTCTGTGTATAAAACCTGGCGCTATGGCCATTCCTTCGTCCTCAGAGAGGTAGACGAACGGGCTGCCAGGTTCAGCACCTATACTTAGAGAGATAGCTTGCAGGAATGGGACAAAATTAGGAGACTCTAACACTCGACCAGTAAAGGTACCATTGAGCCGGTTATTGTCTGGCGTGTTATAGACTTCAAAACCACCGGTTTTCTGTGCGTTATAGCAAAAGCGACCAGTGTCTTCTGGGCAGAAGTCATTAACAGATATGGTGTTCTTTTCTTTACTGCACTCTGTTACTGAGTGACATAAACCCGCTGCTACAAACGCTCTCAGATTAACATAGGCCACATGTCCAGACTGGTCTAACAGCATTATGGGGGATTGCTGTTCTGGCTCAAATGAATTAATGGGTTGTTCCGCACCCGCATTGTTTACATTTTTATTTAGTTCAATCGCTGGGTTATTGATAAATTGACGAATTTCTTCGATATTTTTATCACTGTTGCCCAGCCGAGATGGGTCGATGCCATTTCCCCACACCCAGACAGGAAGTTTGGGTTGGGGTTCACCACTTATACGTTTTTTGCTGTCATTGAGTGTGTCATAGGTCTCTTGCAATGAGGTCGGGCACTGAAAATTGTCATTGTCATCCTTGTAGTAGGTAGTTTTGTAAGGTTCTGGTAGACACGGTGATAAGTCGGTCATGACAGAAAGGCCAATCACAAATGCCAGATGAGTATGAGGTTCAATAAACCCAGGCATTAGCGTCTTGCCCGCTAAATCCAGTTTACGTGTGTCTTTTCCCGCCTTTTGTTCGAGTGTGTTGAGGTTACCGAGGGCCTTAATAATGCCATCTTGTATCCATATCGCATCAGGGTATGGCTCTTGTGTTGCTGATTCATACGCCATGGTGACTATCTTTCCATTATGGATGATATAGCTGTCAGAGCCTGACGGTTCGATTTGGTCTGAGGTGCCATTACTCATGCACGCTGTTAAAAGTGAAGCAGTACAAGTGACTAGCAGTGCACTTTTGAGGTGCCTTAGCAGCGGTTGAGTTATTGAAGGTAGTGTTAGTTTCATACTGTGATTTCCTTGTTTTACGGTTCTTTAAACCTTGATGCTGGACAGCACCTGATTGTGTAGTCATCCATTTTGTCTGTCGGTAGGTGGAAAGAACATTACATTTTGTTACATGAGCAGCGTATGTAAGGGGTCAGCATTTTTATCACAGCAAATCTAGCAGGGAAGTGAGGATCTGGATTATGTATATCTGTAGTAACACTCGCCACGATAGGAGAGGCTGTTATACCGGTGGCAAGTTTAGTGGCTTAAGCCATCTAAATTCAGCTGATACTCAGTAGATAACTGGTCAATCACACCTGTTTGTCTGGCTTTGTTGAGTGAGGTTTGCATCTTGTTGAAAAAAACACTGGGGTCAGTGATGACTTCAGAGCGTTTGGATACAGTAATGTAATACGCTTTTTCCTGAACCACATACGCACCGATTGAGAGTGCTTTCGGATAGCCCAGTGCTTTTAGCTCTGAGATCAGCGTATGGGTTGAGGCAGCGGTAATATCACTTCTGTTGGCCATGATTTTTTTCAGGGCATGTTCCAGCGTCACTGAGGTGTACACATCTCTTTCAAGTGCATTGGCTTTTTCTCTGATCTCTTGGGTGTATGACACACCCCGCACAAACTCAAATCTGAGCGGCGAAATGTCGTCTACATGGCTGATATTGGCGTGCTCAGGCCTCGAGATAAATCGCAAGGAGACAGTAAACAGAGGAAAGTCAGCATAGTTGACAAACTGGGCGCGTTCAGGCCGATAAGAGAGTACCGAGACATCCAGCTTACCCGTTTTAATATATTGGTTGCCGCGTTTGATGGGTAAGGGGACAAAACGATAGGTGTAGCCATTGTCTTCCAGCAGATACTTGAGGAGTTCTTTGGCATAGCCTGTGGCAGTGTCATCATAGGTGAAGTAGGGGCGCCAGTCAGGACTGTTGATCAGCAGTGGTTTGGTATGCGCAATATTTAAAAACGCGCTTAGTGCGCAAAACAAGATGATTGGAAGACGCATCAACAGAATCCAAGATCCATTGTCTAGCAAGTTTAGGCCATTTTTTAATACATTGCATTGTGTATTGAAATTGCAATAATTTGTTTGTATTCTGGGTTTTTATTTAACAAAAGGAAATTAAAAAATGAAGATAAAGCTAAGTCTAAGTAAGAAAAACATTAAAATGCTAAGTGCAGACAGCCAAAAATTGCCAACTCAGGCAACACCAGCTGTTGCTGGTGGTGGGTTTAAAACTTATCGCTGTACGTTTGACTGCCTGACGGAAACGCCGTTTTGCAGAACTTACAATCCAACTAATCAAACTGGTTGTTGTAATTCAACAATTTGTTAAGTGATATTTAAAGGCAAGCTCGGCTTGCCTTTTTAATGCACCTCTTGATACTAGATGCTTTTACAGCAGCCAAGGCGGATTTGATGAACGTCTCATTCACCGCTCAATACCGTACATCGAGCTCTAAGCGGTAACCTATAGAAAGTAAACTGCGCCTTTCATACCTCAATCTTCCGGGCCTTCCAGCGTAAAAGTGAGGTGTTTACGCATATCTTTCAGGATCACCCCTTTTTTCAGCATTGCGGCGCTCAAGCGCTTTTGCCATTTGAGCAAGTCGGGCTTGGCTGCATCCAGTGTGGCTTGATCTTCAAATTGAAAACACAGAAGCAGGGAGCCAGGAAAGAGGTGGTATTCCACATCAAACCAGCATTGCACCATGCCAGGGATTTCTGCGCGCGCTTGTTCTTCGATTGTATCGGCCACAGTGAGCACCAATGCCTGTTGTTTTTGCTGAACTTTAGAGAGCTTTTTCATGAGGTTTCCAAATTTAAAGCCTGTATGGCGATAACCGCGGATTATACCTAACAGGCTATTGGTAAAGGAAGTGGGAAGTAAGCCCGACTGATATTGCAATGCAGCTACTAGGTAGTTAAAGAGTCAGAGGATCAGGAGGGCAGAGCAGGTGACACCGCTTTATCAAACTGAGGTCCACATCATTTGCACACCTTGCTACTTGCAGTGATGCTTGGTCACATAGTCCTTTAATCACCAGAACATCACAATATTTGCAAAGCCACCAATCCAGTGAGGCAGATAGCTGTCTGTGGTGGACGTAATGGCATCACCTGCAATGGACTTTGAGATACCGAGCGTAACATAAGTTGATTGCGAGGCTATATAGGTGTATTCAATAAACATATCATCGGCCAGGTGGCGCTGGGTCACGCCAGATATCACGGTGGAGATGCCATCTGAAAAATCCAGCCTGGACGCCTGACCAAACTGAATCGGGCTTTTCAGCTCATTGACGTTTATCCTGGCGAGTCTGAATTTAACCTGGTGCTGCTGATGAGGTAATAAAGACAAGCTTAGCTGATGAGAGTATACATTGGTGTTGATAAATACCATGGATGACTTTGACCCGGTAGACCAGGCTGAAGGCGAGCCTTCAAAGTACAGAGGGTCAAACCGTTCGAGTCTGTTGGTGTTTGGGTTGTCACCTGAAAAGGTTTGCCATGAATAGAGTAAAGTGGGTTGCCAGGCAAATTGATGGTAAGTACTGCCTAGTCTAATTCTGCCTCCCCATGCTCTGAGATCTATATTGTTATTCCATTGATATGCCCCATCCCACTGTGAAAAGTAAAACGCTCCTTTATGTTCGTATAAAGTGGCATGCCCGTAATGATTCACAAAGTTGAGTCCGTCACGGCCATTTTCAAGAATGGTCGGCGCACCTGCGCCGCCGGGCGCGGCTTTAGGGTAAGGTGAGCGGGAACGAATAACGTGACCAAAGGTCATTCCCCACCTTCCTTTGTTTGAAAAGAGCGGTGCATTTATATCAAAGCCGTAGAGGCGCGTGTCTGTGTTATTGGAATCCAGCTCATTGGGGTCGATGTAATATCCTGTGACGTTAAACTCCGCTCTGGACAGGCGTGCAATAATCGAACGTTCCCAGGCTTTTCTTGGCCCCAGTTTTAGTGCGCCTCTTTCAAATCCGCTTGTACCGCCGTTTGAAATCAGCATACCTGAGCCAAACTTGAGTGTACGGGCTCCAACAGATAGGTCATAGTTCCAGGCATTTTTCTGATTGGTTTTAATGCCAACATAGCCTTCTTCAAGCGTGGCTCTGCCCGTATTGCCTTCATTATAGGGATCGGTACCGGTGGAATGGGATAGCACGACGGACCCTCGTCCATAAATAGTATACAAAGGGCGTTTAAATTGGAGTTTTACCCCTGGCTTGATATATTCCTCTAAGTACGTTGTGTTTCTGGAGTAGGCTATGTTGGGAGCAAATGTGCTCGGCAACTTCCAGAATAGGTTATCTTCAGCAACCAGATTTAGCCCTGCTTCAAATGTCGTTTTTACAGTGGTTTGCCCATCCTGAGATGTGGCAAGTACTGGGTTGTGCATTGATATACAAAGTGAAAGTGTAATCGTAGGTAAACGCCGCATCATGCAATCCTTTTGAATGAAAAATGAACTATATACACTTCCCGTACGTAGCAAAGGCTATACTGGTTCAACTGCACATCATATAGTCAAGGAGCTCTGTAAATGACGAGTTTAAGCGAAACAAAGCGTACCAGGGCGTTTCTGGCCCGTGAATTTTGTCCTCTAAGTAATCGTATTCTGCTCTTTTCTTTTCTCGTAGTTTGTATGGCCAGCTCGCTAACTGTAAGAGCAAGTAGCGCACAGCAGTCAGTTATGACGGATGCTCAATCTGACCCTAAGCGGCTTGGATTAATGCAGGGGTTCCCGCCGTCACCAAATAAAAGGGTTACCTTGCCAGATGCTGTTTTTTTCAGCTTTCCAAATTTACGCTGGTCCGTGTGCAATATGCGCGAACTGCTGCCAACGGCCAGTGTAAACCGCAACCCCTATCATGCACGTCCTTTGCCCTATAATTTGCGCGAAGGAATAGACGAGATTGTTTTTAACCCGACCAACTCAGATACACCTATGAGTTGGCAGCAAAGCCTCGCAGAGAACTATACCGATGGTGTTTTGATCATTCATAAGGGGCGGGTAGTGTATGAAAAATATCGGGGATGTTTAAGCGAAAGCGCCAATCATGCCGCAATGTCTATGACAAAGTCACTGACTGGCTTGCTGGCCGAAATTTTGATTGCGCAGGGTAAGCTGAATGAAGCGGCACTCGTGGGAAGTTTGATCCCTGAGCTGAAACAGTCGGCATTTGCAGATGCGACAGTCAGACAAGTCATGGATATGACCACATCTTTGCAATACAGTGAGCAGTATGCCGACCCCAATGCGGATATCTGGAAGTACAGCTATGCGGCGAACCCGTTGCCAAAGCCGGACAGTTACACCGGCCCAGTCGGTTATTTTGAATACTTACAGACGGTTAAAAAAGCCGGGCGTCATGGCCAGGGATTTGGCTATAAAACAGTGAACAGCGATGTCTTAGGCTGGTTAATATCGCGTGCATCGGGCAAAAAGTTCAATGTACTGGCGAGTGAGTTGATCTGGTCGAAACTGGGTATGGAATACAGTGCTGATATCACGGTAGATGGTTTGGGTACTCCTTTTGCCGGCGGTGGACTCAGCGCGACACTGCGTGATCTGGGCCGGCTTGGTCTGGTGATGCTTGAAGACGGTAAGGTCGACGGTGTGCAGGTTATCCCCGGCGCTGCGGTAGCCAGTATCAGAGCTGGGGGCAGTCAAAAAGCATTTGCTAAAGCAGGGTTCGGTACACTTCCCGCTGGCAGCTACAAAAGCATGTGGTGGCACTTCCATAATAAGCACGGCGCGTTTGCTGCAAGAGGGGTGCACGGGCAGACAATCTATATTGACCCGACAGCAGATATGGTTTTGGTTCGACTGTCTTCTCACCCGGTTGCCGCTAACGTGGCAATAGATCCTACATCATTACCTGCTTACGAAGCTGTTGCTCAATTTCTGCTGTCAAAACCCAGGTAACGAACTTGTTTGGCGCTACCGTAGATTGACCTGTGTGGCAGCTTTGCTGCCGGTCTCACATAGCCTGATATGCTGAGCCATTTGCTTGCGCCATTTCTCTTACTTCCTCTCGTTTTGGTGCGTCTGCGGTGCTGTAACTTGTCAACTCAACACCGTCACCAAACACTTGATTTAATAGCGCTTGATAGTCTTCAGGGGAACGCTCGGGGGAATACCTGAATAGCTCTTTAAGCGCTTCTCTTTCTATGCCTCGCGCATCTGCTACGTCTAGCAGGGGCAGGCCAACGTCGACAAAGCCTTTATCATCTCTGCTTGCCACAACCTGGCCATCAACGCTGAACACACTGGTCTGCGGTGTTTGTTCAAACATCAGTTTTCTGCGGTAGTTTTCTTCGGCAGCAATCTGGTTGGTCAGATACTGATCGCTATAGTTGCGTACCTGTTCGTCTACATAGTCCTGATAGGACTCGCCATAGCGTAATTCAAACACTTCGGCATTGGTTGGGCCTTCACCTTTGGGGTAGACCTCAATGTGAGCATCAGGAAATTGTTCTGCAATGCGTTGCTGTCGTTTTTGAGGGTCGTTGCGCGTTTCTTTGAATATCTCAGCCACCGGACCATGGCCGTAGACTGTGCCGTCATAGCCTTCGGACACAACGGCTTTGCCATCAAAAAATACGATGCGCTCAATGTCTTGTTGCTGACCTTTGTGGTGATATTGCTGCGCCAGATCGTCCTGATTCTTAAAGCCGCTGAAAAAATTGTTGAGGTCAGGCATCTCACCCTTAAACTCGCTAATGTCTTCGGGTTTTAAGAGGTATATCAGGTTAATCTTACCCGTTAAGTCAAAGCCAGTTTGGGGCACGTCTATTTGATTTGTTTGTGACTCAGACGCTTCTGTATAGCCCGTTTCTTGGGTGTTAGTTGCAGTTTTCTGATAGGTGTTGTGCGTGTGATAAGGGATCGATGTCACTTGCATGTTCAGCTCCTTTGGTCAATGGATTAATTGGCAACGAATATTCCCGTATTCGTGGGCCTATCTACTGAGCTTTTATAAGCAAGCTACGTACCAGACTCAAAAACATACCGAGAGGGCACGTGTTGCACGTTATGACTTGGGGAGAGTAACAGCACAGCTGTTGTGATAAGGGCTTTATGGCAAGGACTTGCCGCTTAGGGGTAAGCGGCAAGCTTCTGGCAGAGCTAGTCTTTTTGTTGTTTTAGCAGCGCATCTAGTTTGGCTTCAACGCGAGCGATATCCTCACGTGTGGCCATGACCTGGTCGGGTTTGCCTTCTTCTTCATGCATTACCTGCATGGCATCGACTATGATACCAATAAAGAGGTTCAGTACCGCGAAGCTGGTAATAATGATAAAAGGTACGAAAAACAACCAGGATTGCGGGAACAGTTCCATAGTCGGGCGTACAATGCCCATAGACCAGCTTTCTAATGTCATCACTTGGAACAGGGTATAGGCAGAAGCACCGATACTACCAAACCACTCTTGCATATTAGGATCCGGATGCTGACCAAATAGTTTGGTTGTCAGAACCGCTGAGACGTAAAATACAATACCCAGCACCCCAATGACCGAGGCCATACCCGGCAGAGAGTGGCCCAGTGCACCAATAACCCGGCGCATCTGCGGTACAATGGAGAACAGTCGTAACACCCGCAGGATCCGAAACGCACGCAGTACGGAGAGCGGCCCACTGGAGGGAACCCAGGAAACAGCAACAATAATTAAATCAAACCAGTTCCAGCCCGACTTGAAGAATTTAAGGCGATAAACCACCAGCTTGAGTATCAGCTCAATGGTAAATATCAGCAGGATCACAAAATCAATTTTATGCAAAATGGTTGCATTGTCTTTACCAAACTGTGTGGTCTCCAGCCCCAGGGTGACCGCATTAAATAAAATGACGGCAACCAGGAAGTTCTGAAACCACTGCGCTTCGACGAGCGACGTCAGTTTCGACATAAAGGAAGTAGAGGTTGTCATGGCTCTTTTTTAGGTAATTATCCAGGCCAGTTATCATGTCGGGAAAATGTGACTTTTTCAAGGTTTGCGACGTTTGCCAGTATATAAAAAGTCGTGAGAACTCGGTTTTGTGACAATCTGTTCCCAATCTGGCGAGTATCTGGCATAACTTTCCTCTTTTTCGGCACTGACTAAAATGATACTGATACCAAAGAACTTACTATTGGTTTTGCAAAAATGTTGTTTATAAAAAATAATTGACCCATTTTCAGGGGGCGCAATTTGCAGAGTTTGCCTGCTTCCCCTCAGGGTTAACTTTCTGAGTGGTTTGGAAATGCTCCACTTACTTTTAACAAAAGCCTACTTTAATGGATTGGAATAATAAAAATGAATGAACTGGATAACGAAATCAATCAATGTAATAACCAAAAGAGCAGACGCGGCTTTTTGACGGGTAGCTTTTTGGCATGTGTTGGGACTGGGTTGATGGCGAGTTCTGCGTTGGGGGCAGAATCGCTTCCTGGGTCGGAAGGTAGCCCAGGAGTGTGGTATTTTGAAGACTTTGGTGCCGTTGGGGATTTCTATCTGGAAAATGGTGAAGTCAATGCTAATCCAACAGATGACACATTAGCTATTATCGCGGCTTTAGAGGCCCTGCCAGAGGGCGCAAGGATATATGGTAAACCAAATGCTTGTTACTGGTTTGGTGAACTCGGTTTAAATGTAAGCCATATTTTTATCAAAAAGAACGTACATATTGATTGGCAGGGAGCTGGTTTAAAGTGTCGGATGCAGTATAACTCCGAATCGAATTCGACGGCTTTATTTGAGTTCTTAGATTGCTCAGGTAGCTTCATGAACTATGTATTTGAGGATATATCCTATGAAGCTGACGGCTCATCCAGGGGAATTATTCCGCTATTTATCAGAAATGTAACTAAGCATACCGAGAATTATAATATTGGGCCATTCCATGTCATTTCGGGCCAGTCATTACTTACTTGTTATTCGTCAAATCCAGAAGGTGCCAGAGCCAGTGACATTTCTTTCATTGGCAGTTGTACCGGAGATAATGTGTATTATGGCGTAAATCTGGGTTATAGCGGAGACAGATTTTCAGGTTCTTATTCTGTCAATAAAGTGAGAAGACTGGCGTTTTTGTATGGCGTAGACACCATTAATATTGTGGCCCATGCGCAAATGGGCCTGCCATCTAGTGGTAACATTATGTTGTCTGGAGGCCATAATGCAGGTGTAGCGGCAAAGCTGAATAACGTTGCTATCAAAGCAAATATTAATCAACTTAATGGGCCTGTCCGGATTTATAGAGCGGCAGGTGCGAGTGGGACGTTTGAAAATATTGATCTGGATATCAACATAGAGCAGGTGGGTTCAAATTTAGGCGCTAGCGAAGCACTGATTGTAATCGATGATAGCAGTGGTAGCATTCCCTCCGAGGGAATGTCGATTGATCGACTTCATGTGGCCATTTCAAACAAAGGGGAGGGTCGAATTCCAATTAGACAGCTAGCTCGCTCCGATAACATGGGGGTGATCAATATTCAGAATGTACCTTACTTTAACGCTGAGCAGTTTTTGCCTGATTTCACTATCCAAAATGGACGCAACTCTTTTACAAAAGGTTTTGTGGGGGATGTGAGTACAACACTGACAACATTGCGGTTATCCCACATCTTGTTGAAAAATAAGCCAGCTATTATTCGTGCATATGTCACAGTCTCTGCTTCTGAAGGGGCAGATTTTTTTGGTCAAAACACGGTGATTGCTAAGTATGCATTACATGGGTTTATGACAAGCAATCACTTTTTCAATATTCAATCACTGAAGTTAATTGAGCAGTCCGCAACCGGCGCAAAAACACCAGAAATCACGATTGTCGCCCAAAATGAAGACGTTTCAGCCAATACCAAGGGGAGCGGGGAGTCAGAAGACAAGAAAGATCCGGATTATATCGGCACTTTGGTATGTGGCGTTGTTGGTTATGAGTCGAATATCCAGGGTAGTATGCAGGTCACTGTAGAGCTGTTTTAACACTGAATATCAATCAGTAAGCGTCTGAACTCAAGCGTTTACTGATTTTTTCTAAGTATAAAGTGGTGACCACAATCGATCCTTATTTCGGTACATTGTTTACTTAACACAGGAAAGCTTCACTTAGCATAGGCTTGTCAACATTTCGCATTTAGTGTCTGAACGTCACTTTGCAGAAGCAATGAGCTCTAGGTTGAGATATTATCAATGATGACTGGAAAAAATAATAACAGGGTCTTGTTGTTTGATGTATACACAATTTAAAGTGCTTACCCGTATTGTAATCTGCACGCTGGTAATGAGCCTGAGTGCTTGTGGAGGCAGTGGCAGCTCGGACACAGGGGCGATGCAGCAGAATACGTCTAATCAGGCTACTCAGTCTTTTGTGCCTGGTGAGCGGTTACAGTTGGATGCGATTGCTTCCAGTTACACGGGTGTGTCGTATCCCCTGAAGATTTATCTGCCACAAAATCGGGTTGCCAATAAAACGTACCCGGTGATCTATGCGCTGGACGCTGAATGGCGTTTTGACACCATTGCGGATAGTCTGGATGATAACAAGATGGAAGTGATTGTAGTCGGTGTGGAAAATTACGCCGATGATAATTACAAACATCGAGAAGATTATTCACAGTGGCCATTGGCCAGAGATTACTTTGATTTTATTAATAAAGAGCTGGCACCGAGTATTGAAGCCCGGTATCCGGTGAATCAATCGGATAGGACGATCATGGGACACTCCAATACAGGTTTGTTTGTTGGTCTTGTCTTATTGATGGATGATCCTCAGCAGCCTTTTTTCCACCGCCACGTGTCGTTTGATGGGAGTTTCTGGGCACATCCGGAAACTACCTCGCAGCTCATTGATGATCGCAGGGCGCAGAGCCAGGCCTTAAAAAGCCGAACTATTCTGGTTGGTGCCAATGGCAGTATCGGCAATGTACTTTATGTACGACAGTTTGATGCGTTACTGGAACGTGCTAACTTTGCACAGCTGGATCTGACTTATCTTGAATATAAACAAGATCATATTCCAGTGGTGGCGCACTCGATGGATGAAGTGTTGACGGCTTTGTATCAAAATTGATGCTAAGCCAGTCGAAGAGATTGTGTGCAATCCGTTTTTCATCATCACAACAGGTGAAATATAACACGTCTCTTAGCAGATGTGTTTGCTGTCTAAAAAGCATAGGCTTAGCGTTATCAGTTTACGGCCTTATTCAATAGGCAGTAACGCTCCGCGAACTAAGGCAAAAATAAACTTACTCATACCGAAAAATAGTCTGCCAGACGTTTTGATTTTATTGAACGTCTGGTCATCACCATAGCTAGCTCTGTGACGCCAACAGCTAAAAAAGTTGCACTGATTTTGAAAATCACAAACGGAGTAAAGGCCAGGATCAGCCCCATATTGATCAAGCAGAGTAAGGCCACCAGCCAAACAACGGCAGTGAGTTGAAGGTGGTTTGTAGTAATTGTTTGCATTGGGTGCTCCACAGTTATGTTGGATGAAGATTTATAAGCCTTAGTCGATGTACCGGCTCCGGTCTTACAAAATTTTTTAATAATTTTTAAGTGCCTGATAGCTAATTGCTGGCTTCTGTAGCGAAGAGTTAGGTGCATTGTGAGAATTAAAAATAAACAAAAAATGTTGTAATAGATGCGGATCCCAGCCGACTAATACGGGCACAATCATAAAAGTGGGGTAACTGAGATTGAATGAGCGGGGCAGGGAGCTGGATAGATCGGCCATCGTCGAAACTTACTGGCCGCAGATCAATCGCGCAGCAAGGGGCTACGAAAACCGGCCATCCCTGTGTGAAGAGCTTACGCAGGATATGGCCTTTGCGCTATGGCGCGCCCTTGGACATTTTGACGGCAAGTGTCAGTTAAATACCTACGTGTACCGGGTGATCCACAATGTTGCGGTCGACCACATTCGTAAGCACAGCAGACAAAAAGAAGATGAACTGAGCGAAGCGCATACACTCAGTACGGATTCACCTGAGTCAAACATACAAAAATACCAACAGCAACAGCAGCTGACCAGAGCTATACATCGGCTGCCATTGAGTCTCAGGCAGGTGATGCTGCTCAAACTTGAAGGGGTTGATACGGCTCAAATCAGTGATGTGTTGGGGATCAGTGAGGCCAATGTCGGGATCCGACTGCATCGTGCTAAAGCACAACTCGCTGAACAATTGAAGGAGAATAGCTGATGGATAATCATGACTTTTCGGATTTAGCACAGTTGTGGCAGTCGACGCCAACGTCATCACTGGCATTGGAAAGGTGTATTCAGCGTCACAAAAAGCAGCGTTTCAGGCTTTGGTTTAGTATTGTCATTGAGACACTGGTATTGCTGTTGGTGAGCGTCTGGTTTGTGCGTGCAATACTTGAATCCGTCCCTCTGGTGACGCAACTGTGGCTGGGCTTTGGCTGCTTCTGGGGTGGGAGTATGTACATTATGGTCAATAAAAGCCGTGCAGCCAGTTTAGGTATAATAAAAACTCAACAGCTATCAGCGGGACTCAAAGTGCATCAACAGCTGCTCAGGGAGGAGATTTTTCGTTGGGATCTCAGCATTAAGGCCACGCTACTGTTTGTTCTGGTTCTACTACTCTATGCCCTGACTCCGTATCTTGTAGGAAGCGTGGAGATGGTTAAGGGGGTGATTGGACTGACAGCATTGCTTATGGTGATAGGCGTGTTTACGTTTAAAAAACGCCAAGCGGAACAGGTACTAAAAACACTGAGTGAGTAATCACTCAGTGCCACGCACCTGAAACACAAATTCGCTACCTTCACCAAGTTGGCTGTTGACCTTAATCTCCGACTTCAAAAGCCGTAATAACCTGGCTGTGATCGCCAGTCCCAGACCTGCATGGGTTTTTTTACAGCCTTTGCTGTTGCTAGCCTGGTAACGTGCTTCAAAGATATAGGGCAGCTCTTTGGGGCTGATCCCCACGCCGGTATCCTGAATAGCGATGTCATAGCCACCGTCTTTGGCGGTCACTGCAATGGAGATGGTGCCACCAGCCGGCGTATGGCGCAGCGCGTTTTCAATCAGGTTACTCATTATCCTTTCCAGTTTGGCGATGTCTGAGTAGACCACAAAGTCACACTCGGTGGGGGTGACGCACAACGTGATGTCCGCCTGTTGTGCCTTGAGGGCAAATTTGGCCAGCACATCATATATCAGTTCACCCATGTTAAAGACTTCAAAGTGCACCTGAGTGTGGCCGGATTCCAGGTGTGCCAGTTCAAATATTTGATCAATCAGGTTTTTAAGCTGCGTACAGTTCTTTAATGCAATACTCATATAGCGTTGCATTTCACCTGATGAGGCAGCACCTCGCTCCACCAGCTCTAGGTACCCCTGCAAAGAGGCCAGCGGTGTGCGCAGGTCGTGTGACAGGTGGGCAAGCAACTGGCGGCGTTGTTCATCCACTGCGGTCAGTTGCGACATCTGTTGATTGATGGTTTGCAGCATGGTGTTAATGCCATTGCCGAGCTGGTGGATTTCGTTATCCTGCTGCTGCCAACTGAGCAGGGGGGCTTGTTTGATATCAAATTTATGGTGTTCAACGGTATGAATATATTGATTCAGCCGTTTCAGTGGTTTGGTCATAAAACGGAACAGCAGTAGCAGCGTGAGAAACAATAGCAGCAGAAAAACCCCTAACCACACAGCCTGTTTCACCAGCTGATCTGAACTATTGAGTTGCGCCACAATCGAATCATAAATTGACGAGCCTATAATGACATACAGATACCCCTGCAATTTCTGCTCGTTGTACACAGGTGCTACAGAAAAGATTTTACTGCCGTCAAGCGAACGGGGGTCATCCCCATAAACCGGGAGCTTAGCAGGTGATTTGATCAGCTGCACTAGCGGGCCCAGGTCAATTGACTCACGTTTTACCTCACCAGGTTTTGCCGAGTAGGTCAGTAGTTTGCCGCTTGGGTCGACAAAGTAAAATTCAAATGCCGGGCCCAGTACCATTAAAGTATGAAACAGGTTTTCCAGTGCTTTATAGTCGTATACACCCTGTTGCAACAAGGGGTTATCCTGCGCCAGATGCTCAGCCAGTCCAATGTGCAGCTGTTGTTCTGCCTGCGCACGGGAAACGGAGGACAGGTTCTGTGTCCACCATACAAAGACAGACACGATCAGCATAAAGACGGCCGTAATAGTCAACGCCAGACGGTGATAAAGTGAAAGGGTCATTGCATTTCCTGCTGTAGCGGTTTGGCATTGAGTTTATAGCCTACACCCCACACCGTTTCTATGATGGCGTGCTCAGTTATTTGCTCAAATTTGTTGCGAATACGATTGATATGAGAATTAACGGTGTGCTCATATCCCAGATGATCATAGCCCCAAACTGATTCAAGTAGTTGGGCCCGGGAAAACACCTGGTTGGGATGCCGGGCAAAAAACAGCACTAAATCAAATTCAGTCGCGGTGAGGTCGACAGGCATTTGCTTGAGGGTTAGCTCATGATAGTGGGGATCAATATGCAGCTGGCCAATGACCACCGGGTTGGTTGTGCTTGAGCTAGGTTGTTGCTGTGGTTCTTGCAGCAGCTTGATGTGCCTGAGCTGGGCCTTGACTCGGGCCTGAAACTCCCGGTAGCTAAATGGCTTGCAAATGTAGTCATCTGCGCCCATTTCAAGACCAATGATCCGGTCCATTTCACTGCTTTTGGAGGTCATCATGATCACGCTAGTTTTAGGGTAGCGAGTTTTGATTTCCCGGCACAGTGTCAGACCGTCCACTTCAGGTAGCATGATATCGAGTATCACGATGGCATAATGTTGATTGGTCAGTTGTGGCATAACCAGATCTCCACTGGCAAGGTGATCAACGCCGAGATCTAGCTCGTTCAGGTGAACGCGTAATAGATCGGCAATATCAGCATCGTCTTCAACGATAAGCACTTTTTGCTGCATAGCAGGTCTCCACACCGGTGTTTGCTACCGGTTGTCAGTGCTCCGTGACCGCAACGGTCACGGAGCGGCTGGGAGACTACTTGGTTCTGGTAATGGTAACCGTCATTAGCGGGTTGTCGAATTTATGGCTGCTTGTTAACACCGACGTTGTCAGCCCGTCATCCATACCAACCACACCTGGGTGCATGGCCACCTTGTTTAACGCTTCTCTTTCGGCACTAAACCCTGTACCACCATCGGCTGGGCCAGGTATGGTGCCCTGGGCTTCCGTATTGGCCTCTGTGCCCGCGTCATAGGCATGTGTCGTGTATGTCATCACTTGACCTACTGTCATTGCAGACACATCCAAAGCATTAAGACCGGTAAAGCCATCATTTGTATTCACCATCATGGAAATCAAAGACAACTTTTGTCCATCCAGGGAGTCATGGGTCAGCGTCAACTCGGTTTTTTGCCCAGGTGGTAGGGGCGCGGTTGCAGAGGTCTGGCTTTGCACGACGTCGAGTGCCAGCAGGCCGCTGCTATCCCCGCCTTCTGCTAATACTTCCAGTGCATCGATTGCCGGTTCGCCCAGTTGCCAGAATTGTCCTTCCTGATGCAGCGCAACGGCAATGGGAGAAAGCGGCTGAGCGTAAGTCAGGTTAGTTGCAGTGATCATTAACTCCACTGTGGTTGGTGTGGGGTCTGTTGGATCTGTCGGATCAGTTGGGTCAGTCGGGTCCGTTGGATCTGGGTCAGCAGGATCGGGATCTGCGGGAGCCGGGTCATCGACCATGTTCATATCATCATCGGGCATAGTAACGGGCATGTTATCGTCGTTATCGCTGCCACAGGCAGCCAGTACTAAGCAGGCCGCAGGCAGGGTGAGTCTAAATAATTTCATGGCGGGCCCCTTACTTAACGGTTACGGTAACTTTGGCAACGGGGTTCAACCAGCGGTGTACTGTGTTATGTAGGTCACTTTTTCCACCGGTTGCGTCATCATCGCCCAGATTGCCGCGGTGAATATGTACAAACGCATTTTCTTCCATATCCGTAACACCACTGCCCTGAGTACCTGGGTCAACGCCCGGAGAGGCGGGAATACCTGGCGTGCCTGGTGCACCTGAGCCATCTACAATTAGTTCATTATTTGCTTCTGTACCTGCATCATAGGCATTCAGATAGATATGATAAGTACCAGGTGTAGTGGGGATCGGCCAACTGTTCAGGCCAACAAATCCATCATTGGTTGGCAGCATCATCGCGACAATTGACAAGCGGTCATTGCCTTCATCGGTTTCCAGGCTGGTCATGGTTGAAGTGACTGGTGCGAGTAGTCCTGCGGCTGGATTTTCCATTGTGTTGGCATTGATACCTGTCAATATCTCACTTAAACCGGCCAGTGAGCCACCTTCTGCCATAGCTGTGAGTGCTTCAGATGCGGCTTCGCCAGCATTGAACAACATGGCATCGCTGGTGTGTGCGCTCACCAGTAACGGGGTAAAATAGATCCCCTGTGTCAGGTTGGTGATCTTCACGTCGAGTGATGCAGCGTTGGCTGTACCAGATGCTAATAAAATACCTGTGATGAGGGGGATGATGCGTGTTTTCATAATTTACTCTTGTTGTTTGGATTTGACCCTAACAAGCATGCAGGTAAATTATTGAGAATCACTCCCGCAATTATCACAAAACCATCACAATACGGTGACGTTTTTGTCTGAGAGCATAATCCTTATTGCTAAAGTGCAACATCCATGAATCCGCCATTTGTAGCCAGATCTCTATTTGTTATTAATAGCCATGAAGTTAAGTGTGGTGAAGCAGAGCGAATCCAATGCAGTAATACTGCTATATAAAAGTGTCAGCTAACGTGGGTAGGAGTGTATAAAGGCGATATGTTCTGAAAAGCCCGCCTGATGAGTTTAATTTAGCGAGTCTGGTGCATTCCTGTTTGATTAGTGTTGCCATGTGACCGGTAGTAATAAGTTTTGCTGCACTGCCCGCAGTTTTGATGTCATTTTTGCAGGTAAGCGTACATTTTCATTTGATAGAGCTTTCATTGGTTGTTTGTGTAGTCTCAGGAACTTAGATATCCCCGTTTTTTGTTTCAAAAGCAACGTAAAAATAAGTCCAGAGTGAAATAAAAGTAAAATATTAACCCGGGTCGCTCATGTTATGCTCAACTGTCATTACCTAAACGAACTACAAGGAAACAGTTATGAAGCTTAACCTCAACAAAAAACAGTTAAAGCGTTTAACTTTTGAACAAAAAAAACTTGAAGGTCAGACACCTAAGGTTGCTGGTGGAGCTGGGTCTTACTATGCATGCTGGTCAGATCAACCATACTACTGTATGACCTGGGATGCAGACTGTATTACCGAGCGTCGTTGTAACACCTGGCCAAACTAAGACGGTCAGAGGTTTAAACGAAACACTGCAGAAAAGGGCTGTTAGTCACCCTTTTCTGTCTTTAGCCTGGTTGGGGCGGTGGAAATAAATGCTAGTCTGCACACTTTAATTCGTATCCGAATAGTAAAGTGTTATCAGTAGGGAGCCCATTACTTCTGGCTGCGACAAGCGAGTCAGATAGAAAACTCAGCTAATGCAGTGCTTAGTCGTGTAGCAGTAGCTGTTCCAGATCGCGGTGAAGTACGTCATCATCCCCCAGGTTGAGTTCAATCAGACGCTTGAGATGCGTGACGCTGTCGAGGTCGATTTGATTACAGTGTACACCGAGGTGACATTCCTCAATATGACGGACCTGTACTTCCATGGCTATCTGTATGTCACTTTGCGGCAGGGCAAAGCGCAGGCTGGCCGGCTCATCTCTAAGGGGCACATACCCAACAGGTAAAGTCACTAAAGCGCCATTGAGTGACAGGTCGATGACTTCGCACTTGTAATCGCCGCTGGCCGTCATCAACACCGCCGGGTTAGAAAACAGTACGCGTGAAAATCGTCTACGTTCTTTCATCAGTATTCTCTTAGCTTGTTTATCTATAGCTTAGCTAGTTTTTGCCCCAGTCTCCACTAATACCAATGCCACTTACAACTTGTTCGATTTGCAGGCGAAAATTTGGCACTAGCGGCGTTAAAAGTTTCTTATCTAGGTGCCTAAACCGCAAAATCTTTACCTGGTTAACGATACTCTTTTCTCGCCTTGAAATAGTACGCATTAGTTATGTAGATTGGTACAAACTCTCGTTCTGAGTAGGTATAAAAAAGCCCTGAAAGTCAGGGCTCATATCTGGCATTATTGGCGATTAACCAATTTTTTTGTACTTGATGCGCTTAGGCTCTGCGGCCTCGGCACCATAGGTCTTTTTCAGCCATTCTTCATATTCTGTGTAGTTGCCATCGAAGAAGTTCACCTGACCTTCGTCACGGTAATCCAGAATATGGGTTGCGATACGGTCAAGGAACCAGCGGTCGTGCGAGATACACATGACACAGCCCGGGAATTCCAGAATCGCGTTTTCCAGTGCACGCAGGGTTTCCACGTCCAGGTCATTGGTAGGCTCATCCAGCAGGATCACGTTACCACCGGCCTTGAGTAGTTTGGCCAGGTGCAAACGGTTGCGCTCACCACCAGACAACTCTTTCACAAATTTTTGCTGGTCATTGCCTTTGAAGTTAAAGCGGCCAACATACGCACGGCTGGGCACTTCAAAGTTACCAATTTTCAGGATGTCCTGGCCATCAGATACTTCCTGGAATACGGTGTTGTTGCCATCCATGTCGTCGCGGAACTGCTCAACGGTCGCCAGCTCTACGGTTTCGCCCAGTACAATGTCGCCGCTGTCCGGTTGGTGTTGACCACTGAGCATTCTGAACAGGGTTGATTTACCCGCACCGTTGGCACCGATAATACCGACGATAGCACCTTTAGGCACTGAGAAGCTTAAGTTGTCAATTAGGACGCGATCACCAAAGCTCTTGGTCAGGTTATTGACTTCAATTACCTGATCACCCAGGCGAGGCCCTGGTGGGATGAACAGTTCATTGGTCTCGTTACGTTTTTGGTAATCAGACTGCTGAAGTTCGCTGAACTGTGCCATACGAGCTTTGGATTTAGCCTGACGGCCTTTCGGGTTTGAACGTACCCACTCAAGTTCTTTCTCAATAGACTTCTGGCGTGCTTTTTCAGATTTCTCTTCTTGTTTCAGGCGGGCATCTTTTTGCTCCAGCCACGAAGAGTAGTTACCTTCCCACGGAATACCATGGCCACGGTCTAGTTCCAGGATCCAGCCCGCCACATTATCAAGGAAGTAACGGTCGTGGGTAATGGCAACGACAGTGCCTTCGTAGTCATGTAAGAAACGCTCTAACCAGGCCACTGACTCAGCATCCAGGTGGTTGGTTGGTTCGTCCAGTAACAGCATGTCTGGTTTTTCAAGTAACAGGCGACAGATTGCAACCCGGCGACGTTCACCCCCTGACAGGTGCTCAATTTTAGCGTCCCACTCAGGTAAGCGTAGTGCATCTGCGGCACGTTCCAGCGCGTTGTCCAGATTGTGACCGTCGTGTGCCTGGATAATGGCTTCCAGCTCACCTTGCTCTTTAGCAAGGGCGTCGAAGTCGGCGTCTTCCATTGCATACTCTGCGTATACTTCGTCGAGACGGCTCAGTGCACGTTTTACTTCGCCCACTGCTTCTTCAATGGTTTCGCGCACCGTTTTGCTTTCATCCAGCACCGGCTCCTGAGGCAGATAGCCAATTTTTGTGCCTGGCTGCGGACGTGCTTCCCCTTCAAACTCGGTATCTACCCCGGCCATGATACGTAGCAGGGTTGATTTACCTGCACCATTTAGACCAAGCACACCAATTTTGGCACCCGGAAAAAAGCACAGAGAAATATCTTTTAAGATTGTGCGTTTGGGTGGTACGACTTTGCTCACCCGCGACATTGTATAGATATATTGAGCCATGAATTTTGCTTCTCTTTATTTAGATGTGGTTATTCTAGTGAATGCCGTGCACGGGGGCAATGTTTGTCTGACACACTGGCCAATTTGTGAAGAAAACCCTTTCAAATTTTACAATTGTTAATCTGGTTTGCTTTTATCGCGAGTCGCTAGTTAGCTTTTACAAGATTCAGGGATAAATTTTAACTTTATAATTGTTAGGGCATTTTTGACCTGTTTCGGGCCAATGAAAACGGTATTATAGCCCTAAGCTTGATAAAGCTACGACATGGAGTTGTAAACATGTGATGCAGTTTTGGCATCAGCGCACTTTTCCTTCATTCCCTGCGCCAGCACATTCAGAACAGCGGATGTTACATGGGGCTTGTGACCAGTAAGCCAGGTTCACATACGCACCAGTTTAATTCAATGACCAGAGAAATAAACAGTGGCCACCATTGTCTACAACCGCTTACCTTCGCGGCCTGGCACATACGAGTGCTGCAATTTGTTAGCCATTTAAGGGACGCTGTTTTGTTTGATGAATGACTTCACAGTATAAGGAAAACGATGAAGCAATATATGTATGCAAAGCCGCGGTTAACGCAGCAAAAAAGAACCCCGATGGGGGCAGATATCCTGAGATTTGCCCGTCTCTTAAGAGGTTATACGCAGGCTGAGTCAGCAGCACATTATGGCGTCGAAGAGCGCACGCTGAGACGCTGGGAAAACAAAGAATACAGCCCTAGGTGGAACGACGTTGTCGGTCTGGTCGAGGATGTTTATGCACTCGATATTTTAGAAGTAATAGGAAAGATCAATGATGATGACACAACCAACCATTAAGCAGTTACGCGCCGCTTTAAAACGCTGGGGTCGTTTCTGGCGTGCAAAAGAACTGGGTAAAGGGTTTAGCCGTCAGGCCGTGACCGAGCGAGTAGGTGATTCCAGTGCCCGTTATGTGAGCAGCGATATGATGAGCGTGCCTGAAGAAATAGAGACATTGACACAGCAGATTGCACAACTTAGGCCTGAATGTATCCGTGCACTGCGCGGTAAGTATCTGGTTGAAGGAGACATTGCACAGGTTGCAAAAACGCTGGGTTTTGACTCAAAACGCTCGTTAGAGTTTTGGCTCGTTAAAGCTGAGCGTAGTCTGCTTCAGAGCTTGTGTCAGCCATAAGGAGGAACACAATGACAATTATGAATACGGTTGAGCAGATAAAAAAACATGAGGGATTCCGTCGTTTTCCTTATTACTGCACGGCTGGCAAACTCACGATAGGGTATGGCAGAAATTTGGAACAAAATGGTATAGCTGAGGAAGAAGCGGAGCAGTTATTGGCACAGGATGTGGCCAATGCTCAGGCTGGTGTGCGGCGTCGTGTTGATATCTCTCATTGCAATGAAGCTCGTCAGGCAGTGCTGACAAATATGGCCTTCAACCTCGGTGTGCGAGGGTTGCTGGGTTTCAATAACATGCTTGATGCAGTACAACATGGCGACTTTGAGCGAGCAGCACTGGAAATGCTGGATAGTCGCTGGGCCCGACAAGTTCCTGAGCGCGCAGAGGAGCTGGCGCAGCAAATGCTCAGTGGGCAGTGGCAATCTTAAATTGGGGGAAACTATGAATGAGGAGGTGGCCAAACCATGCAAGCCGACCAATGGCAAATGAAAAAGGAGCTGAATCTGGCTCATATCCTGACCACCATTGCACTGTTGGTGTCAGGCATTTTATATCTCAATGATCTGGACAAGCGGATCACCACGAATTCGCAGGAGCTTGCACATCTCAAGCAAATCCGCAAAGAGGACCAGAAGCGCATTGAAAAGCGTCTTGACTCTATCGATAAAAAGCTCGACGCATTGTTGAGTGCTAAACGAAACAACGGTTAGCCAGCAGGGCGGTCGATACCGACACGCGTATCGTGAAGTACCGTCACCACATTTCTACACATTGACTGAAACTGACTTACCTGAGCAAGGCTGTTCGGGCCGGACAGTTTTTGCCTGAGGAATTGACCTATGAATACCGCGATAGATCTGTCACGCCTGGCACCACCAGCGGTGATAGAAACATTGAACTACGAAGAGATCCGCGCTGAGTTAGTTGAGGCGATATCGGAACGTTTGCCTGAACACAGCTTTTTGGCATCTGATCCTGTCATCAAAGTGCTGGAGGTTGCTGCCTACCGGGAATTGCTTCTGAGACAAAGGGTGAACGACGCTGCACAAGCGGTGATGCTGGCCTTCGCCTCAGGCAGTAATCTTGATCACCTCGGTGGCTTGTTTGGTGTTGCACGGGCTGATGCAGAAGATGATGAGCGTTATCGGGCGCGTATTCCGCTTTCTTTAGAAAGCCACAGTATGGCCGGTACGACAGGTGCTTATCAGTTTCAGTCTTTGCTCGCAGACGCTCGGGTACGGGATGTTCATGTTACATCGAGCACACCCGGCGTGGTTGAAGTAACAGTACTGACCGACATAGGTGCTGATCTGGCAGCGGTACAAAGTGCAGTGTCAGACCATCTGAATCATGAGGATGTTCGGCCATTGACGGATCAGGTGCAGGTATCGGCCACCAGGCCAACCAGTGTGCCTGTTGAAGCCCACGTTTATCTTAACCCGGGTGTGAATGAGTCGCAGGTCAGACTGGCGATTGATACTGCACTGGATGCATTTAATCAGGCGCATACCCGGTTGGGTAAAGAGATCCCGCACTCTGCAATTATCGATCTGTTACATCAGGGCGGGGTGCGCAAAATTAAATTATTGTCACCTTCGGATGACATAACGCCCGAAGATACGCAGGCCGTGAGTTTGTCGCTGCATTTGAGTTTTTTCTAGGAGGTCTTCGTGACAGTCAGTACTGATTTACTGCCGCCAGGAGCCTCTGAATTAGAACGCAGCCTGAGTGCAGGCACACACTATGCGGAGCGGGGTGTCACACCTGAGCATGTGGCCAAGCTCTGGGATCCGCAAACGTGCCCGGAGTCTCTGCTGCCCTGGCTGGCATGGGCCCTGTCGGTGGATGAATGGGATGAAAACTGGCCGAGCGAAACCAAACGGGCGTTGATCGCTCGCTCAGTTCCGATCCACAAGCACAAGGGAACCGTCGGCTCAGTGAAACGAGCGCTCTCTTCGCTGGGTCTGGAGCTGGAGTTTTTCGAGTGGTTTGAAGATACCGATGATGTTTATCTGGCGCCTTACTTAAGCACGGAGCCACATACCTTCGTTTTTATTGCCTGGGCCAATGCGCTGCCTTACACCAGCCGGGCTGTCAAGCTGGATCAAAGCCTTTACGATGCTATCCATCGGGTGACCAACCAGACTAAGCCACAAAAGGCGCACTTTGATTTCCTGGTGGGGATGAAAATGGCGAGCGCTGCGGCGGCGGGGGCAATTGTCCATCCGATCACGCATAAGCGCTTATATGGTGCGGTTGAGCCCTGTATTGGCGACAAAGCCAAACAGCGTGACAGCCAGGCGAGTGTGTCTGTGGCTGCGTCTTTATCCGATAAGCGTTATCAGGTACTCAGACACCGTGCAGGAGTGGATAAACTACGTCACCGGATCTCTCAGTGCGGTTTACGCCAGGCATTTTGTATGACACGCCGACCTGTGCAGGTTGTTCGTTTCAGAGGACTGTCGGATCAGCGTATTCCCGATGAATTTATTAACAGTGTCAGTTGCGCCGCCCCGGTGATGCATATCAGTCGCCGTCGGGTGAGTGCAGTGCGTTGCTACGGCACGCTTGGCGCACCTGCATAAAGGAGTTTCTAACAATGAGTATTTTACTTCAGCCCGTGATCACTTCGGCGGGCTTGTCGGCGCTGTTCAGAGCGCAACAAGGTGGTTTTAAAGCCAAAATCAGTAAAGTGGGTCTGGGCAGCGGTAGTTATCAGCCCCATGAAGGGATCACTCGTCTGCAGGACGAGAAATACAAACTGGATCTGGCCAGTGCCAAAACACTCGCCGATGGCAAACAGCTACACCTCACGGTGCGTGATGCTGAGCCGATAGCGGGAGAGGGGTTTTTCGTCAATGAAATCGGTTTTTACACCGAAGAAGAAGTCGATGGACAAATACAGCATGTGTTGTTCGCTGTGTATTCCTCCCCAACTGAGTCAATTGCTTATAAATCCAATGACGTTGAGTTGCTACTGGCGTTTGACTTGACCCTGACAGGCGTGCCATCAGACTCAATCACAGTGATCGATCAGGGGGTTGAGTTCAATATTTTGGTGGCCCCTGAGCTGGCCAAAATGGGCAAGGCACAAATCGGCAATATGCATCGACATCTGAAACTCAAGTTTGCACTGATGGACAACGGCGTGCTTTAGGCACCAGAACAGAATACACAAGGAGGCACTACGATGACGCAATACAGCACGGCTCCTGAGCGGGCACAACAGCTGGCCGAAGAGGCCATAAAATTACTCAAACAAGCCAAAGCACTGCAACATCAGGCGCACGTTGATGCTGCCCGGGTGCAGGCCTATCAACAGCACAGTGACGGCCTCGCATTTCAGTTTTTGGCGGCATGCGCTGAGTATGGTGAACACAGCCCGCAGGCTGGCAAGGCCCGTGAGCGCTGGCTGGGCGCACGTAACGCCATTAAAGCGCAGTTTCCAAGAACTTCAATTTAGACACTTTTTAACTCAAATTTAAACGGAGAAATATATGGCATTAGAACACGATATTGCCAGCCTGGTTGAAGCCTCAGAAGCCCTGACCAGCACGGTAGACAACAAAATTCAGAGTATTGATAGCGCGCTCAATGCGGCTATTAGTGCTTCACAGAGCAAAACGGATCAGCATCTGGCAAAAGTGGATGCGAAGCTGAGTTCGTATACGGAATCTCAGTCGCATTTTCGAGTGACAAAGAACCAGGCCCTTGTTCCAAATACAGATGGTTCATTTCCAAAGGACTGGGGCGCAGGGATTTTAAAACAAGCCAGGTTAGTTGAGACTGTAGAAACCGGGGTTGAAGTAAACGACAGAAGCGAGCTTGCACGTGAGTTTTTACGCGCAATCGGCTCAGACACGAAGTATTTTGCCAAGAACTTTAATATCTGGGAGCTGGAGTTTGCCCCTTACCGCAATATCACCAATGCGCAGGGGAATACTGAGAAAGCACAATCATACATGATGTATCAATACGTGCGTCGTCCTACCTTCATGACGTGTGCAGCGGTTGTAAAACACATTCGTGGTGTGGTGCCAACTGGGTTTTGGTGTAGCGGTTTAGAAGCAAATGCGCCTGCTAAGGTGTGCGGCGGTGGTATAGGCCATAGTAATCGTAATTTGTACACACATTGCCACCCTTACATCAATGGTACGCACCTTGATCTGTCTGAAACAACGGTGATTCAGGTTGCATTGCCTGCGGTAGTCACTGGTAATGTCCCAATTGCTAGCGCCTGGGGTCAGTTCCCATACTTGGGTGACAGTGCAGTGTCTGCTTATGAACATCAACCAACCCCAACTTTACCTTAGGAGTGCAACATGGCAAAACTTATCGTCAATAATCAAATAGCAGAGCAATTCTTTGACCCATTTACCCCACCCGCGGTGATTGCGCAGTTTGTGGAGGAAAACTTCGGACAACATAGTGAGTACTCCATTGAGCTGAGTGAGGCTGAGCAGCAAATGATAAATCGTATTCAGGTTCGTAGTGACGTAGAAAAGCAGGTAGCAGACAGCCAGTCCTTGCTTGGTACAACGTCGGACACGACACACTTATTACTCAACGAACTCAGTGGATTCGTCAACAAACTGTCGGAAGCCAATAGCCTGGAAGACGTGAAAGCGTCTGTGACCTCTCTGAAAGCCAGCATTGGTGATATTGAAGGGAAAGTGGCAACGGGTGAGCTGACTTTTCCATATCAGAGCAAAGGGTTGGACACTGTAAAGCAGGAGATCATTGAACGCGCCAATGGCGTTAACAACCTGCTGTAACCCTTGCCCGCTCGCTACATTTTTTCGCTGCCCGCCTTAATTTCCAAACTTGTAATATCAGGAGCTGCTATGTCTCTGACCAATTTTAGTGCCATAGATATGGCCCGTTTACCTACGCCCAAGCTGATAGAGCAGCTGAGTTTTGATGAGATAAAAACCGCGATTGTGGCGGATTTTTCCCAACGCTATGACGGGGCTGTGCTGGATTATGCCAGTGATCCCGCCATTAAGCTCATAGAGGCCTTTGCCTATCGGGAAATGCTGTTGCGGCAGCGTATAAATGAGGCGGCTGAAGCTGTATTACTGGCCAAAGCCAGCAGCACTGAGCTGGATTACTTGGGGGCACGTTTTGGCGTTGAACGTGCTGTAACCTCACCAGGCAATGCCAAAGCGGTTCCTTCAGTGCCAGCGGAGTATGAAAGTGATGAGCGTTATCGTGAACGCATTCGCCTGGCACTGGAAGGATTCAGTACTGCGGGACCCGCGGGCGCTTATGTGTTTCATGCTATGAAAGCCTCACCGAAGGTACGGGATGTGTATGTATCCGCACCTGAATTCGAGCGTGCTTCAGTGACTGACGACAGCGCGACAAGCGCATTCGTGCTGACCTGTACATCAAATGCGGGATTAAGCGAGCCGATGCCGGGTGATGTGGCAGTGACCATTCTCAGTGATGAGGGTTCGGGCCTGGCATCGGACGCTTTATTGAATACAGTCCAGACGTATCTCAACCAGGATGAGATCCGTCCACTGACGGACAGAGTCAGGGTGATACCCGCTTCTATCCGCAGTTTTACCATCAATGCTCGCTTGTATTTATATCCGGGGATGGATAGCGATGCCATTAAGCAGCTGGCCATAAAAACCACCTCAGATTGGCTCAATGAGCACCGCAAACTCGGTCATGATATTTCTTTATCTGCTCTGTATGCGGTATTGCATCGTGAAGGCGTACAGCGGGTTGAGTTACTCGAACCACAGTGGGACATCACGGTGGATCAGGATGAAGCAGCTTATTGCACCGCAATTGAAGTTGACATCGGAGGCGAGCATGTCTGAGTCACTGCTACCCAATCAGGCAAGTAAGCTTGAGCGGGCATTGGATAACGCAGCAAGTCGCATCACCCAGGTGCCAGTATCACTCTCGCAACTTTGGGACCCATGGCACTGTCCGGTGCACTTTTTGCCCTGGCTGGCAGATGGGTTAAGCGTGGATAGTTGGGATAATCTCTGGCCTGAGCATATTCAGCGTCAGGTGATTGCCGACAGTGTGCCTAATCACAGAATTAAAGGCACCGCGGGGGCAGTTAAGCAGTCGCTGAGTAGCCTGAATGCCAGTGTTGAATTGCAGGAATGGTGGCAAACCGGTGGTGCACCACATAGTGCTGAGTTACTGGCACTGGCCCATGACAATCTGGACCCGCAAGGGGACACATTACTGACGCCAAAACTTCAGGCACAGCTGTGGCAAACAGTGGCTGCGACTAAACCATGTCGTAGTCAAATCCAGTTTCGCGTTGGGGTTGCGCAATCTGCTGAGTGTTCGCTAAGCAATATGGCAGCCTCGCACTCCGTGAGCCAGCTTAACATGCAAGCAAGTCCTGCTTTTACGTTCAGGACTGAGTTATTCGCGATAGCTGGAACAGACAAACCTTCAATATCAGACAGTACAAACCTGCTGAACGATGAGGGGGCTGAGTTTGATGAGCATAGTATAGTGCTGGCAGCGCGTTCTATGGGGTCCTGTATTGGAACCGGCAACTTTGAACAACAGAGCTATATGCGGTTTGAAGGTGAGTCAGAAGTAGCATCAAAGGCTAATACGCTATCAATTCAAAGTGTAAAAATGACGCTTATTTAAAAGGACATTATATGAATACGTATACACCTGTCATAACACAGCAGGGGTTAAATGCCGCTGTTAGCGCACATGATCAGGGGATCAAGATTGAAATTGCGCAGATAGCAGTGGGAGATCAAGGATATATCGCTCATCGTGACCAAATTCAGCTTAAAAACGAGCGAAATAGAGTCGATGTGAGTGGTGGTAAGGTCGTCGGTGCAGGTCATTACAACGTGACTGGGACTTTCAAGGATACAGCGCAATATGCCGTGCGTGAAGTGGGGTTTTTTCTTAATGATCAAAATAGAACATTGTTTGCGGTGTGGTCTCACCCCGAAAATGCATTGTTCTACCAGACTCCCTTGGCACAAATTGTTCAGGGGTTTGATCTGATCTTGAATGCTGTGCCTGGAGATAGCATTGATATCCACGCATCGGGTGACCTCAATCTGTTCTACGGTGAAGAGTTTCTCACCATGGCACTGGCTCAGACAAAAATGGCCAGTGCTCAGATCCAATCAAATTTACGACAAATAGCTTTTAATGAGCAGTTAATTCAAATGAGGAAAGCATTATGACGACGCTGAGTCAGAAAATTGCAGAGCTAATTGATGAAAATGCCAACCTTGTCGCCGGCGCTCAGTTATTAACGAATGAAGTTAATAGTCAGCTGGGTCTCATTGATACTGCCCTGAATTCAGTGCCAGATACCGCAATTAATGCCATCAAGTCGCACTTGGAAACCGAACTGTATGTAAACGCTGACCCCAATATCGGTAGCGATAACCATGATGGTAAAACGCCGGAACAACCGTTACAAACGTTGACTGAGGCATGCCGCCGTTTAACAGCCGGCTGCTCGGCACGCATAAAATTGGCGGCTAACGAACAAACGCATTATTTCAGTGGTGTTACCCTACCAGACTGTAATGTTCAATTTGAAGCATACACACAAACGGATTGGCTCCATTACGGTCTGAAATTACACTGTACAGGTGCAGTGGCATTTAATACGCGGGGTATTAATACCCGAATTGCGCTGCAGTTTGATGGTGACTTTGAAAAGCATATTACGTTAGAGCACAATCGCTTGTTTGAGAACATTGGCAGAGCGAATTACTCACTTTCGAGCAGCAATGATTTTTACCCTGTGATTGTACTTTACGGGGGAGAAGGCGCACTGTTTCCGCACTTTGTTGCCGTTAACTACAGTCGCTTCGCCGGGGTTGGTACGGTTGCCATGCAAAATGTTACTTTTGCGGCAGATGTCAGCATGGTAAATGGTGAAAGAAGCTTCACATATATGCCACAGTTTAGAGCAGATATCTCGCCGACTGGTGGTGGCATTCTGGCATTTTATCGAAATGTAGAGGTATACGCCGAACAGTTCACTCCTCCGGATACCGAACTGGCTCCGGGTTGCTATCTGATAACCCAAACCAGTCCTGACAATTCGTGGCTGGTACATAACAAGCCATCTCAGCCTTAAGCATACCCGCCGTACATTTTAACTATAAGGAATTGAATTGTGTCAACCAATACAGAAACGTTGGAAGGACGTCTCGTTTCATTAAACGAGGAAATTGCCAAACTGACTGAAGCCAATAATGCACTGACCGGTCAGGTTATTGCTAAGTCGTCAGTAATAGACAAAGAAGTAGCAGAAGCCCGTGCGTCTTTTCAGGGCTTTATGAAAGAAGCGAACAGTCGCTATTTGAGTTCAGCATATAATATTTACACTAAAGTAGATGCCCTCAGTGACGTCGATGTTGCCGAGCAAGTCAGGGAACAGTTCGAAGCAGGGCACCAGAGTGTTGAGATTATCATTCCTGAAAACACCATCTGCACCTGGAAAACGGAATTGTATGTCCCCCCTGGTCGTAACTTGTTAATTACAGGACGAAATAAAGAAACTTCAATTATCGAGTTTAAGGCCTTTCGACAATATAGTGCGGCCGGTGAGTTGTGTGACTTTATTAATCCAATCAGGATCACAAATGGGGTGAATCTGGCGACGAAGAATATCACACTCAGACAGGTTGCTGAAATTGGTAAAAAGTCTGCTCCTTACCGCCACGGTATGGTTACTCTACAGGGGTACAACGAACACAGTGGCACCGTTGATTTATATTTCCGGGACACGCAATTTGAGACGTATGACTGTATCGTCCACCCAGAGGGGATTGGATTGGGCACTGCCTCAATCTTGTTTCAGGGTTGTCACTTAAAGCAAGTGGCAAATCCACAGTGGTTTACGGCCCATAATTGCGGATGGATTGGCTGGCATTCCTGGTCGTTCATCGGAAAGTACCTATCGGTGATTAAGAGGAAGTGCACGCAGGAACCTTTGAATGTAGATGTTGATGTCTCTGACGGTAAAGTGCTTGATTTTATCGCTGCATGGGGCTTTAGCGATTCGGTGAAATCCGGAATGGATGTCAGTGAGAGATTAACACCACAGACGAATACGAGTTTACAATTTTGGGGAGCAGTCTAATGCTGGCTAATATTAAGTATCAGGGAATCGAATATATTAACTCAACAAAAGCGGAATTGCTGGAGGCGGGCGTACCGGAAAGTATTGTGGATGATGCCTGTCGGACCCAGTTACTGGATGAACTAAGAAAACGACGCAATATGCTACTTCAGGAGTGTGACTGGACGCAGATCCCGGACGCACCGATCGCGCCAGAGCAGCAGCAAGTATGGGCTGAATATCGTCAAGCACTCCGTGACTTACCGAATGGATTAACGGATCCCGGGCAAGTTACCTGGCCAGAGCTACCCTAAGATAAATTGTTTGTTTACCTAATCTGACTCAGGAAACTGGATTTCTTGCCATTCCTTGGGGCAATGTGCGGGTTATTGTAAGTGTGTCAGCAGCCTTACTGTTTTTGGCTGATGATTACTACAGTCCAGCGCATCTTCGCTTCACACTTATGTTCACTTAAAACAGGTTGTACTATGACCGACCTTTTCGATTTTACGGCGCTCCCTGCGCCCGATATTTTAGAATCTATTGAATTTGAAGACATTTATCAGGCGCGGGTGGCGCGGTTTAAAGCCCTTGCGCCGCAGTATGCAGACGCATTGGCCCTGCAAAGTGATCCGTTATCGGTATGCTTGCAGGTCGAAAGTTACCGCGAATTATTGTTACGACAGCGCATAAATGAAGCCGTACAGTCTAACTTGCTGGCAACAGCGCAGGATGCCGATCTGGACCAGCTTGGGCTGTTTTACGGTGTCCTGAGGGCAGCCAATGAAGCCGATAGCGGGTTCCGTCAACGGATCCGGCAAAAGACTCTGGCATCAAGTACGGCGGGCAGTAAAGACCACTATCGCAACGCAGCATTGACCGCCGCCCCCAGTGCGATCCGTGACGTGGAAGTAGATAGTCCCGAGTCCGGTAAGGTTCGCGTGGCGGTGCTATTTCATGCGGATCAGGATCCGACAGCGGCATTGCAGCAAGTACGCAGCTATGTACTCAGTGATGAAGTCAAAGTATTGACCGATACAGTGGACGTAGAGCTAGCAGAGGCCATTGAGGTGGATGTCCACGCTGATATTTATCTCAACTCAAATACGCCTTTACGGGTGTTTGAGCAGCTGGAAGCGAAGCTGCGTGCTGCGTGGCAGACAGAGCTGGCGCTGGGCACGGTAATGACACCCAGTTGGCTCAGTGCCCAGTTGCATGTTGCGGGCGTTAAGCATGTTGAAATCCATACTCCAGCTTCTTTGGTCGAAGTGGCGGCAAATCAATATGTTCAGCTGAAGCAGGTAAGTCTATGTCTGAAAACTTAACCGCTAATACACCTTTGGTACCACCTAATCACACCCCATTACAACGGGCGTTAGATCAGCACGGGCAGCTTACACAAACACTGGAAGCAAGTATTTCGTTGCTCAGAGGCTTTAAGTCTCATCCCAATCCCAATTTGTTGCCCTGGCTGGTCTGGGAATATGGTTTGGATCCTCTGGAACCTTATCTGGATAACCTGGATCAAGTGCTATTGCAGGGGCTGAGCTGGCAGCGGATCCGAGGTACGCGAGCGAGTCTGGCGATGGCGGTTGGTTGGCTTGGGGTGCCCTTATTACACATTGAAGAGTCGGGATCACTTCGGCACTTTTATCGTTATCAATTGCACCTTGATAGTGTACCAGGTGAGTGGCAACTCAATCGGCTGGCACAACTGAGTGAGCTAAGTGCACCGGCCCGCAGCGAGCTGGTTCGGATCACTTATCAGCTCGATATTCGCGAGCTGGCGCTGTCATCAGGTCAGTTTGGCGATCTGCTCAGTGATCAGTCAGGCTTTCATTATACCTTGAAAGATTGCAAGCAAGTGAGGTTGTCTCGCCAGCGTACTCACAGCGAACGAACGGAACTGTCTGCGCAGGGCGGGAGTAAAGTGTTGCGCAAGCGAGGCCAGCTGTGGGGTCATGTCCACAATCACCGTCTGGGCACGCTGGTGCTCAGTGTACCGCCTGTAAGTCACCTTCAGGCTGGTATTTCGCATCAACGTGCCATTGTCAGTCATATCCAAACCCAACCCGGACTCTGGCAAGCAAGCTGGTCAACAGTGAGCTGGTCTGACAGTCAGACACCTCAGCTTGTTCAGTGCCATTACTCACTTACCTAACCACTCAACAAGGAGTTACATTGTCTATTTTCACCTTTAACGGGCGGACTCTGCTTGCGCGCAGCGTAGCCCAAACCTCTCTTTATCTGGCCTGGGGCCGCGGTGATGGCAACTGGCAGACGCCACCATCCGAACCCATCAGTGCCACGCAACTGGCTGATCCCTTAGGGTATCGCAAAGTTAAATTTCAGGGTTTTTGTGAGCCGGATGAGCAAGGCGACATCGATGTTCAGGGCGCGCGTTATCGCCACAGTGCTGAACCTACGCGTCATGTTTATTGCCAATTCGTTTTCGATTTTGAAGATGCACAGGGCGAAACTGTTCGCGAACTGGGGATCTTTTCAGGCACGACGTTCACAGCTGATGTGGCTGCGGGGCAGGTCTATGTACCGCCGGAGCAAATCGCATCAACGGGGACTTTGTTGTTGTTGGATCACCGGGCGCCTTTGGTCAGAGAGCCAGGCGTCCGGGAAAGTTTTGAATTTGTGATGAGTTTTTAGGAGAGCCCATGCTACAGGATTATTATCACAATTATGATAAAGCCAATGGCTATGAGCGGCTGCTGTTTCGTTCTGGGCGTGGTTTGCAAAGCCGGGAGCTGAACGATTTACAATCTCAGGTACGGGATCAGGTGAAAGGAATTGCCGATGTCTTGCTCAAAGATGGCGATTTGGTGTCTGGCGACGATGTCGTGATAGACGCCGTATCCGGAGAGGTTCAGCTGAGCGCGGCCCAGGTTTATCTGGACGGTCATATCAGAGAGATACCCGCAGCCACATTTACTATTACGCTGCAAGGTGGTGTTGATATAGGTGTCTGGCTAACTCACAGTGTTGTAACGGAAATTGAAGATCCATCGCTCAGAGATCCGGCCGTCAATGCCCTTAACTATGATGAACCAGGCGCCGCCCGATTACAGCAGCATTGTCAGTGGGGACTGCGAGAGGACGCGTTGGCCGAAGAAGATGCGTTTTACCCCGTACACCGCATTGAAGATGGTGTGCTGATCATCAAACAAGCACCGCCTCAGCTGGATGCGGTGACTCAGGCACTGGCCCGTTATGACCGCGAAGCCAACGGCGGCAGTTATGTCGTGGAAGGCATGGCGCTGAGTTATCGTGACCGTGAAGCCGATCAGCAGGTCTTTAGCTTGCAAGAGGGTAAAGCGCATATTCAGGGTTATGAAGTCGCCTTTGATACCGCGCGCAGCACTGCCTTTGACTGGGACCCGGATATTGGCACGGTCAGAGAAGAGCCAAAGGCATTTATCAGTGTACCGGCATCTGACGATGGCGCGCGCAGTATGCGGGTTGACCTGGACTTCTTCCCGGTGAAAGCCATAGAAGAAGTGAATGTCAGCATTGAAAAAAGCGCGATATTGACTCGGGCTCAACTGGCAGGTGGAGAGGATCTGCTTCCGGATGAGTCAGTACTGGAGATCCTGAGTGTCACGCAGGGAGAGACGACCTTTGTTGCTGGCGTTGACTTCCTCTTCTTACGGAATCACATCAGCTGGCAGCTCAGTGGTGAAGAACCCGCCCCAGGCAGCCAGTTTGAGGTGCGATACCGCTTTCGTACTCAGGTGGCAATTGAACATGATGAGTTTGGTTTTACCCTGCAAAAGCAGCAGCCACAGGGAGAGCTGGTTGAGAATGCCCTGATCACAGTGGATTATCAGTGGTATCGGCCGCGTATTGATCTTGTGGTGCTGGACCGCTTTGGCCAGCTCAAACGCATTAAAGGACAACCGGCACATCAGCTGCCCGTTGCGCCAAAAGTGCCGGCCAATCATCTGCCACTGGCGCAGGTGAGTCAGATCTGGTTTACCGATCAGGCGCCGGAGATCGAAAACCTTGCAGTCAGGGCGGTCTCTATGTCAGAGCTGGAACAAATGCAGTCTCAGATCAGTGATTTATATCAGTTACTGGCGATTGAGCGTTTGCGCAATGACGCCAACAGTGAGGAGTCTGCCAGTAAGTTCGGCGTATTTGTTGATCCTTTCATTGATGATGATATGCGTGATGCCGGCATTGAACAAACGGCAGCGATTGTCGATGGTGAGCTTATTTTACCCCTGAGCGCCGATATTGTTGAACTGCCTTTGCCGAGCGGCAATGTACTGACCTTGCCTTATGAACTTGAAGACGTGCTGGCGCAAACCAAACAAACTGGCAGCATGAAGGTCAACCCCTATCAGGCGGTGGAACCTATTCCAGCCACGGTGCGTTTGACACCCAGTGTCGACCACTGGACCCAGACAAGCCGTAGCTGGACCAGCCCCATCACCCGACGTTTTGATATCGGCCGGGGACTGCGCAGGTTAACGCGTACACGCACCAGCACTCAGGTACTGAGCCGCACCACGCGTCAGGCTCAATTCATGCGTTCACGTTGGGTGAACTTTACTATTTCCGGATTTGGTCCGCAGGAAACCCTGGAGCGGGTGACCTTTGACGGGATCAGTGTCCAGGCTCAGGAGGTTTAATGATCAAGGCAGACAGCAACGGCCAGATACGTGGCCGATTTTTGATCCCCAGGCAATGTGCCGGTGGGCAGCAAAGACGTGCGTTTCATAGGTGAAAAAGACTCGATGGGGCAGGCGCGTTATACCGGCAATGCCACCATTCGCAGCGAAACCGTACGACGTATCAATTCAATAGTGACGGTGCGTTATGACCCATTGGCGCAAACCTTTACCTTACCTGAGCGCCGTTTTATAGCCGCCGTTGAGCTGTGGTTTAAAAAGACCGGTGAGGAAGCGGTCCGCGTACAGATCCGCGAAACCGAACTGGGGATCCCCAACCAGACGGTGCTGGCAGAGGCGACATTAGAGCAAGGCGACATTAAACTTGGGGGTGAACCGACCTTATTTGAGTTTACTCCGGTGTCGCTTAATGCCGGCGAAGAATACGCGATAGTGGTGCTCACGGATGGTGATGAGCATGAAGTGGCGATTGCTGAACTGGGCAAGTTTGACAGTGACAGTGGATGGGTAACCAGCCAGCCTTACCAGGTCGGTGTTTTGCTGTCTTCAAGTAATGCGTCAACCTGGACACCGCATCAGAACCGCGATCTGGCGTTTCGCCTTAAAGCGGCGCGCTTTACGCAAACAGAAAGTCAGGTGGCTTTGGGCGAGGTGGCGCTGGATGGCCACACAGACTTGCTTGCTCTGGCTGTTGCAGAGCGCCCCGGGAGTGACACCCAACTACAACTTGAGTTTTCAGGTGAAAGCACGGGCACGTTCAGCTTACAAGAGTTGCAGTCCGTCCGGCTAGCTAACAAAGCCACAGAAATAATTAATGTCAGTGCCAGGCTGACCGGCACCGAGACCCAGTCTCCGGTATTGTTTGAAAGCGTCCAGGCTGCACTGGGCACCGTGGCGGAGCAGGCTGATTACGTGACCCGGGCGTCCCCTGTGAAGTGGATGGCAGTCTTAAAGTGAGTTTTGAAGCCCAGCTACCAGGTGTTGCGAAAGTCACGGTACTGATTGAGCAGGGCGACAGCTGGCTTGAAGTGCCGCTGAAATCGACACAGGCCGCGGATGAAGGCTGGCAGTTGTGTCATTACCAGCTGGATAGCCTGACCGAGCGCAGTGCCCGGGTAAAATTATTGCTTTCTGGCAGCCATACGGAGCGTCCTCGAGTGCGCGCTTTACGGGCATTTTCTATCTAAGGAGGCGGTATGCATAATCCACTTACCCCGCATTTTTCACTGCCTCTGCCGCATTCGGACAATTTGCTGCAACAAGATGTAGTGCGGCTGGCTAATGCCCTGACGGCAGTAGACACGCAGTTATTTCAGCAACAACACATTCAACAGCAACAGTATCTTGCGGTGCAGGAGAAGCTGCGTCGCAGTCGCCTGAACCAGCTATTAGGTGAACCTCTGCTTGCGCTGTAGTGCAGGCCCCTTCATTTACTTTCTAAATCATTCAACGAGGAATTTATGGCAAGTATACAAACTGCCGTGCAGGTCATGGTCGACAAACTGGTCGCCGACATGCAAGGCGAACAACCGCTTAGTGCCGAAGAACAGGCGCTGGTCAGTAATGCAATCACCAAACTGGCCGATAACGAAAAACTGGAACAGGCTGTTGTGGCCGTGGCAGAATCGCATATTGATGAGGCCACCACAGCACTGCAACAGGCGGCTCAGGTCAGCCAGACCAGCCTGCAACAGGCAGCACAGACACTCAATGACAATGGCACCGCGCTTGAAGGCAAAGCGGCTAAACTGGATCAGCTAGATGGCATGGCGCCGAGCCTCGCCCGGGTTGAGGCATTGCAGGGGCGAGCTTTTACTAATCAGATACGACCTTTGTTCGGCATGACATCGATTGAATCCACAGGAACAGATAGTGCTTTGAGGCGTTCTACCTCAGTATTTGCTGTGTATGACCATCGTGGTGAAACTTACTTAGTTAGACCTTGTTACACGTACAATGCGAATAATGAGCAATGCAGGCTGGAGTTTTTATCAATTGACGCAGAAGGGGCGAGTAAAACAACGTTACACTCAAGTTATGTTTATAGTAACTCGTTCGCACAGAATCCAACGAATATCATATATTATTACGGCGCCAGTGCATATTTACCATTGGGTAGCAAAGATAGCCCTACGGATATCGAGTATGACATTGTGTACAGCTCTCAGGATTCTCAGGCCACAGGCATAGCCAACTACGGCGGTGTTTATGTACGCTCACAGGGCTATACATCAATGACCAAGCCTAAACAAAACGTTAACGCTAGAGATCAGTATGGTGTGGTAACAGATACTAGCTACAACTATGCACATACAGCGGTATTGTATGACAATCAGAAACATTGTCTGGTAATGGTGGACGAAAGTACTTCCTTGCTGATTGAGAAATATCGTGATGGAAACGTTGTTACTACGACTGCCATTGCGAACGAGTCAGAGCTCCAGGCATATGTCGACAACGGCGATTTTACGACGATAAAATTGATACATCATTATCTTAATCATCCTTATGGAACAAGGCGCTTAACTGGTCAGGAAGCACAGATGAGCGATGCATCGAGTTATTACGGATATTTTGGTGTATTCAATAACACAGTGAAAATGGCAGGAAATCGGTACTGCGCACACTATCGCTTCACAGCCGATTTAAAATTGGAGCCTGTAAACTATTTCTTTATGAGTAGCTCTCGGGCGGCTACAACTTCAGGGAATGCTACAGGCGCAGGAGAGGCCACCGTTGCATTAGAAAGTATGTCGGGTGAGTTATTGGGCATGTATTCTTATCGTTCTAACCCAGATACGGCAGGGTATCATGCAGGTATAATGGGCAATGTCATTATGTGTGTTAATCCATATAGTCACACAGGGTTACTCAACGAGTACTATACGCACAATTATCACGGCCTTGGCCGTACCTGTCGCGCATTTTAAGGAGAAAACATGAGTTGCGAATATTTTGCCGATAAAGGCATGAAAATCGAAGGAAACTACTGGCTGGTGCACCCGCAGACGGGCGAAGCCTGGAATGATGAGTCTGCAGCCGCCTTTATTGCTGGGTACGTGCCGCTGCACCTGAGTGAAGATGCCATTGCTTCACGTAAGGCTATGTTGATCGATGAGATCAAACGCGCTGTGTATGATTGTCTGGAAGCGCAGCTGTGGCGTGTCACCAAAGCGCATGAGCGAGTGCAGCTCGCACACTTGGGTGGCTCAGAGGTTGAAAGAACAGAGGCAAATGCGGCCTATAAGGCAGAATTGGGAAAGCGTGAAGCGCTGCGTCAGAGAAGTAATGAGGCGGAGTTACAGGTCGCGGATCTGGCATCTATCGACGCGCTGGACGAATTTTCCTTCAAAGCTGAGCTGTAATACCAGGCTATTTGCATAAAAAGGTAGGAAAAAGTCCAATCCGGTCAGAATTGACCGGTTTTCTTCCCTTTAAATCAGTAAGATACACCTAAGCTTGAGAAAGTTAAGTCAAGAGATACAGTAAGCTGTCAGAGAACAGCAAGATTCCGCAAGTTAAAAACCACCGGCTCAGAATAATGAGCGGTGGTTTTTTTATGTCTGAATCCGGAGGGTTTACTGTGTCGAGTTTAAACCGGTCAAAGTTGACCGTTTTTACTCCCTTAAAATCAGTAAGATACACCTAAGCTTGAGAAAGCTAAGTCAAGAGATACAGTAAGTTGTCAGAGAACAGCAAGATTCCGCAAGTTAAAAACCACCGGCTCAGAATGATGAGCGGTGGTTTTTTTATGTCTGAATCTGGAGGGTTTACTGTGTCGAGTTTAAACCGGTCAAAGTTGACCGTTTTTACTCCCATAAAATCAGTAAGATACACCTAAGCTTGAGAAAGCTAACGAAAGAACAAATCGTACTTCCCGTGATAAACCCGATGCGGTACTGCCTTATGCAGTGCCAAGTCGGGTTTTTTTATAACTTAATTTTGTAAGACAGAGGATGAGATGAGCCAATTTGCGACACCAGACCTGTCCCGGGTGCCTTTACCTGAGCTGCTACAGGATGTGGATTTCGAACAAGAGTTTAAGGAAATCAAACAGCGTTTTTTAACCGCTCATCCTCACTACGGCGATGCGTTGGCGCTTGAAAGTGACCCGTTGACTGCCTTGTTGCAAACGCTGGCTTATCAACAAGTCTTGCACACTCAACAGGCAAATGATGCGGTTCGGGGCGTGATGCTGGCAACGGCCACTGGTGCAGACCTGGATGCCATCGCCTCGCGTTATAACCTGTTGCGAGGCGACGCAGAGGAAGATAGCCGGTTTCGTCAGCGTATTCAACTGGCATTTGATGGCTTGAATACCGCAGGTAGTGCCTCGGCTTATACCTTTCATGCTTTGTCACTTGATACGCGCATTCGTGATGTCACCGTGTCCAGTCCGGCACCCTGTGACATTGCCCTGACCATTCTCAGTACTGAAGGAGATGGCACGCCGCCTCAGGCATTGCTTGAAAAAGTAGGTAAACACTTTGCTGCCCAGGGATGGGAGCACCAGGGGGGGTCACAAGTGAGACCCCTGGGCGATAGGGTCACCGTTCGTGCCGCTGAAATTGTGCCTTTTACCGTTAAGGCGGAGCTGGTGGTGTTACCAGGGCCGTCTGCTAACGCAATCCGTCAGGCTGCTGAGGCCGCATTACAAGATTATCTGCTGAGCCGTCAGGCGCTTGGGAAAAAAGTGACCCGGGCCGGATTGTTTGCCGCGCTGCATCGCGAGGGCGTCGATGAGGTTCATTTGCTGTCTCCTGCAAGCAATGTATCCGTCACAGATGTGCAGTCGGCTTGGTGTGAACACGCACAAGTGACTGTGGTGGTGAAAGATGAATGAATTGTTACCAGGTAGCGCATCAGTACTAAGCCGGGCTCTTGCCCGACAGATGACAAACCCAGGCAAAGTAAGATCATTACTGCTTGATACACTGGATATCAGTAGCAGGACCCAGGCTGAGCGGCAGCGACTTGCAACGCAGTGGCAGCTCGATGCGATGACCAACAGTGCTTTTTTTGGTGCGGATATCAGTCAGCTCCTCACTGTGATTTGGGACAGCACCCTTTGCCCGGTGACTAAGCTCACTGAACTTGCCCAGGCACTTAACATCCTCAATCTGGATGATGCTCCGGATGAACAGGCGCTGCGTCGCAGTGTGCAGGATGCTTGTATTTTACAGGATATCCGTTTGCTGCTGCGTGCATTATGGGATCCGATGCTCTGTCCCACGCCGTTATTGCCCTGGCTGGCTTGGTCTATGTCTGTGGATGAGTGGGACGAAGCCTGGTCAGAAGCACTCAAGCGCCAGGTGATCCGCGATGCGTTTACAGTTCACCAATATAAAGGCACACCCTATGCGCTGCAAAAAGCACTCGACAGTTTAAACATTGCTACTGAGATCAGGGAATGGTGGCAGTCCGAAGGAGCGGACATCCTCTCAGAAGAGGCCATGCCGCCCGGTACGATTAAAGTGTGGGCATTAGTGAATCAGAATTTGGACGACCATCAGCAAGGACTGCTGACACCCCAGATGTTGAAAAAAGTCCGCCGGGTGATTAACGCGGTCAAGCGCGGTGCCATCCATGTCGATTTACAGCTGGGTATTTCACTGAGCGAGTCTGTAGCACCTTTTGGGACTGTGCAAGCACCGCTCAATCTGATTGATCATGAAGCGGCGGGCCTGGGTATTACGCCAGATCCGACACAGGGCTCGGTGGCAACCTCAGCGGCAGGACACATGCTTAATTGCCAGCGCTGGCGTTTACAAGGTGAAGGCCTTACGCCAGACCGAACTGAGGGCGGGATCACATCTTGTGCTCTGCTTCATTCATTGAACCGCGCTGATATTGTCGCTGAAAGTTTGGGTATTACACCTGAACTGGTGGCTGGCGAGTTGGCGCTGTTGTCAGGGATTCAAGCTCTGAATATTCAATCTTTTCATTTACAAGGAGTGACTTAATGTCAGCATTAACCTTGCAATTTACTCAGGCGGGGCTGGATGTCCTATTGTCTGCACGCGCCAGAGGTTTTAAAGGGCAGATAAGCCATATGGCCTTTGGGGACGCAAGCTATACCCCGTCGAAAAATCAAACTACGCTGCGCTCTCAAAAAGAGCTGGTGGAAATTGCCGATTCGGACTACACCGACGGTGAAAGTAGCAGCCTGAAAGTGGCCGCCAAATTTGAGGCGCCCCTGGAGTACGCAATTGGTGAAATTGGCGTATTTCTGGATTCCGGCGAAAAGCTGGCAAACGGTCAGCCTAAACTGATTTTACTGGGTGTGTATTCTAAACCTAACACCACGCTGGGGTATCGCACGCCGGACGTTAAAGTGTTGCAGTGGCTAACTTTGAGTCTGACACAGCTGCCCTCAGACAGTGTTGAGGTCAAACTCGGTGTCGATAACCTCAACCTGATCCTCGATAACGAGCTGGCCGAATTAACTTTGGCCCAGATCGATACCATGCATCGCCAGATTAACCAAGAATGGCGCCTGACGGCCCTGGAACATGCCTGATGAAAGTGACTTACAAAGTTCAAAGGAGACTATATGACAACTGAAACTAAACCAATCTCGCAGCAGCTAACAGAGGTCGCAGGGCGTGCTAACGCATTGTGTCAGACTGTGGCCGATAAAGCAGGTGAAATCACAACGACACTGAATGCCAAGCTAGCGCAGGTTGATACGCGTGTAACAAACGCTGAAGCGTCGCTTAATGCGGAAATGGCTCAGGCCCAGTCTGAGTTTAATAGCTGGAAAAGTGGCCATACTGAACTGGTTAATGGCTTAGAAGTTCATAAGCAAGGCAAAATAAAGCGTTACTTCTTTGCGACTAATCTCGGTAATGGTGGGTATACCGCAGACAGAGATGGGCCAGATGCTGAATTTCCGCATTGCGCCGCGCCACAGGAACCTTATTACATCAACTTACTTGAATTTGATGCACAAAATGGCGGTGGTTTCGGCGCAGGCGGGGACTACTTTAAATGCGAAGTTATTATGACCCACCGGGGGATGTTTGCAACGAGTTACACTGAACACTTGGTATTTACCGGCACGTCATTTTCGGATTGTGTTTCTGCGGTGATGGAAGCAAAAAGTATTGTTCACAATAACCATCTCAGCCTGTTTATTTCAGAGCCGGACAACCCGGCGAAAGAAATTCCTTTGGGTCCGGACCTGAAAGGGTCTTCAGTCCCTGTGAATTTCAGGGCAATTGGTCAGGGGGGTGACTCGGGAATCGCGAGGTTAACCCTTAAAATTGACCCGAGATACCACTGCGGCGCATCCCGAGCTATTGGCGTCAGTACTGAGTATACGTCGGAGCGTGGTCGCCCAAGTGCAGAGCGCATCAGTCATAACCAACCAACATGGGAGCGATAAACATGGACAGAATAGAAAACGAAGCTCAGATGCCAGTTCAGCAACTTGCAGAGGAGAGTCAGTGGCACTCAATCAGAGCAATGCGCGATGCCTATCTGCGTTCAACAGACTGGCTGGTACTTAAATATCAGGAAACGGAAGGTGCGGTACCTGATGAGCTGAAGCACTATCGTCAGGCATTGAGGGATTTACCGCAAGCATTTGACTCGCCAAACGACGTCGTCTGGCCGGTCAAGCCTGAGCTGTAATACCACCCGACTTCGGGCACGTCGCCCGCCCTGACTCACTGATCGTCTTCGAGTCTTTTTAATCTAAGAGCAAGTCTATGCAAAGAACTACCTTAATCACCCAGGTGCTTGAGCGTCTGACGACGTCCCTGGCGGCTGTGGCTCAGGTAAATTATTTAATCCCGAGCCAGGTTGCCCCGGACCTGACCCAGCAAGCCCAACTGACATTAACGCCTAAACTGGAACGACAGGCCAGCGAGCTGCAAAGTAAAGGCACCGAAATCGGTGTCAGCTATGGACCGGCATACAACAAAAACCTCAGCCCAAACCCGCTGGACAGGCGGGTGCTGAGTGTGCAGCTTGATATTGAGTTGATGGATGGCGATAAAGCCAGGCTGCTGGAGCGGCTGGATGAGGTACTCAGTACAGGCGAAGCCGCAATGATGGCGGACGACGTGCCCACCCATTGGCAACACTTTATTGCCGATAAAACGACCTTTGCTTTTAGTCAGCAAAGTGAAGGCGTGAAAGCTCAGTTACAGTTGAACTGGTCATTTTACTATCAGGTTGAGCAGAGCGAATCGCCAGGCGTGCCAATCACCGACGTGTATTTGGGGCAACACGGTCATGAGCATAAATTGGTCTACAGCACCCAAACGCCCGCAGGGGAGATATTATGATTCCGGACCCCGCTCAATCAGAATTAGCCTTATCTGACTTACAGCATCGTTTAAGTAAGCTGATCACGCTTGGTACAGTACATGAAGTTGACTACGAGGCAGCTCGTGTGAAGGTCAAAATCGGTGACTGGATCACAGCTAAGCTGCCCTGGCTGACCGATATGGCGGCACACAACATGACCTGGCGTGCCCCCGAGGTCGGCGAGCAGGTTATCGTCCTTGCACCTTGTGGTGACACCGCTCAGGGCGTGATTTTGGGCAGTGTTTATAGTGCGGCCGCAGATCATCATAAGCCAGACCATGTATTAGGTGCGGGTGAGGGGGAAAGCTATGCAGCGGCAAGCAGTCGTGAACATGTGCACCGCACCCGCTATCAGGACGGCGCGCTGGTTGAATATGACACTCAAAATCACACTTATCATCTCTATGTGCCGGATACTGATGGTGAAGAAACCGCAAAAATAACGGTACACAGTGAAAGAGACCTTCGTATTGAGTGTGGCTTCAATGCCACGGTAGAAGTGGGCAACAACGCCTCAATCAATGTCGTTAATGATGCCAACCTCACAGTGGGCAATGACGCTTCTGTCAGTGCAGTAAAAAACATTCATGTAACGGCAGAAGAAACACTGAATTTAGCGGGCAAGCAGGTCAATATCAGCTCATCGGAGCAGGATATTGCCATCGCGGCGACGGGCAATCTGTTGCTCAATGGTGCAATGATCAAAGCGCAGGAGTAACCATGCCAGCCATTTCATTAAATAAAGCCCAAACCAATTTGCACGATGATTACAACCCGGCCACGGTGGCTGCAGCACAAAACACCTTTAAGGTCGGTGGAGAAGCGGTGTTGTGTGTTGGTGACGTATTGTCCGTGCACTTACACAGCAAAGACAGCAAGCTGCCGCCTCATGCAGGGCAGACGGTAACAAAAGGGGCGCCGGGCTTTACCATTGGGCGCAAAGCAGTTGCCCGAGTGGGTGATGTCAGCAGTTGTAACGCAAAGATTGAAGATGGGTTTGCGCAATTCATTGTGGGCAACAAAGGAGGTGCCGCATGATAGGGATGAATGCCCAGACGGGCAAGCCACTCAGTGGCGTTGAACATTTAAAGCAAAGTATTCAAGACATAGTAACGACGCCCAAGGGAAGCCGGGTGATGCGTCGTGATTATGGCTGCGGCTTATTTGAATTAATTGACCGACCATTTTCACATTCTCTGGTAGGCGACATTACGATTGCTATATCCAACGCACTTGAGCAATGGGAGCCCAGGTTCTCACTTGAAGGGGTGGCGGTGCACCCGGTCGGAGACGGCAAATTATCAATCGCTATTGAAGGGTTATACCTCATCAATGGTGAACCGGTAACCATCGAAGGGATCCAAATCTAACTTCTGTTTTTTTAATCTACTTCAACTTAAGCCACAGTACTGTGGGGCCAATTCATTGCCTCACGTCTGTGGCTTTTTTATTAGCTAATTGACATACCTTTAAAGGAGATATCTATGTCTGAATTTCTACACGGTGTAGAAGTCATCGAGGCGCAATCTGGTACGCGCCCTATTAAAACTGTAAAAAGCTCGGTAATTGGTGTTATCGGTACTGCGCCTGATGCTGATACAGACGCATTTCCTGCCAATACACCGGTATTGATTGCGGGTAAGCGCAGTGAGGCTGAAAAGCTCGGAACCCAGGGTACGCTGCCTGACGCACTGAACGGGATTTTTGACCAGGCGGGTGCCGCTGTGGTTGTGATCCGTGTTGAAGGTGCAGATGAAGCTGCTGTGATGGCTGCGATGACAGACAGTTCAACGGATGATGGCAAATACAAAGGGGTGTTTGCATTCCTGGGTGCTGAGTCTGTACTGGGCGTTGCACCACGAATTCTGGTTGCACCGGGTTATACGCATCAGCGCGATGGTGGTGCGAACCCTGTTGTTAGCAAATTGGTGGGTGTGGCAGAGCGACTGCGTGCAGTGATCATCGCTGACGGTCCGAATACCACAGATGCCAAAGCCATTGAGTATCGAGGTGATCAGAGCTCACGTCGTGTCTTCCTGGTCGACCCGCATGTCCGCGTATTCAAAGACGGTGTTGAAAAAGTTGAGCCAGCCAGTGCCCGTGTTGCGGGTATGATTGCCAAGTCGGATAACGACCGTGGCTTCTGGTGGAGCCCGAGCAACACGGCAATGAATGGCATTGTAGGCACTGCTCGTCCAGTGGACTTCCAGCTGGGTGACCGACAAGCTCGCGCAAATCATCTGAATGAAAACCATGTTGCGACGATTATTCGTCAGAATGGTTTCAAATTGTGGGGTAACCGCACTTGTTCTGGTGACCCGAAATGGACTTTCCTGTCAGTCGTACGTACTGCGGATATGATCAACGATTCACTGCTGCGTGCACACATGTGGGCGGTTGACCGCAACATCACCAAAACTTACATCGAAGACGTAAAACAAAGTGTGCAGTCTTATCTGGACAGTCTGAAGGCGCAAGGTGCGATTTTGGGCGGTGAGATTTGGGCAGACGAAGAGCTGAATTCGCCGGAAAACCTCCAGGCTGGCAAGGTTTACTTCAGTTTTGACTTTACGCCGCCAACACCGGCTGAGCACATCACCTTCAAGAGCATTCTGACAAACAACTACCTAGAGGAAATCGTATAATGGCAATGTCTCCTAAAATCCTTAAAAAATTCAAACTGTTCGTTGATGGCAAAGGCTACCTGGGCATTGCGGACGAAATTCAGCTGCCAAAAGTCACAGTCAAAACCCGTGAAGTCACATCAGGCTTTCAGGCGCCTATTGAGCTGGACGTAGGTCAGCTTGAGAAACTGGAAGGCAACATTACGTTACTTGAATACAACGCTGACATGATGAAGCTGCTGGGCGACTGGAGTGGCGCAACCACACCTTTGACAGCGCGTGGTGCGATTCAGGCGCAAGGTCAGCCGCCACAGCCTGTGGTTGTGACTCTGGAAGGCTTCTTCAAAGAAGTGGACATGGGTAACTGGAAAGACGGCGAAGAAGCTAAGTTGACGCTGCAATACACCGTGCAGAAGTACAAGCTGGAGATCAACAACGAAGTGATCTACGAAATTGATTTGTACAACGATGTACGCAAAATCAATGGCACAGATCAGATGGCGTTGTTACGCGCAGCGATTGGCGCTTAATTCGCGCTCTTGTCTTGATGTTAGCGGGTACACCTTGCCAGTTTAGCGACCGGTAAGGGGCACCCGCCTATGCGCTGAGTAAATAATAATAGGAGCAAAAGCATGAAAGAAATCATTACCCTGGCATTTCCAATTACGGTTGATGGGCATGAGTATGCCGAACTGACAATGAGACGACCAAAAGTACGTGACCGGTTAATGGTGGATAAGGCAGATATCAGCGAATCGGAAAGTGAAATTCGTTACTTCTCCAATTTGTGCGAAGTCTCGCCGGATATCATCGAAGAGCTTGACTGGAGCGACTTTGTGAAGCTCAGAGAAACCTTACAGGCTTTTCTCGTATCCCGCCCAGGCGCATAAGAGCCATGGTTATCGCCTTAGCCAAGTATACCGGCTGGGGCCTGGCCGAGCTCAACGCATTGACCGAAGAAGAATTAATCGACTGGTTCAATGCTGCGGTTGACTATAAAGAGGCAACCGCTGTGTCCTGATCCGTTGCGGGTCAACATTTGCAGGCATGCGCCTTTGCGCATGTTTGGCACTCAATATTCGGGCATTGCTCAGTGGCTTTTTTAAGGCTGCTGAGCAATGCCACACAACATCTCCCTTCACTCCCTGGTATCACCTCTTAACTCTTTCAGGTAAATCTATGAAACAAGGAACTGTCGAACATCTTCGTGCTCCTGGCGGAGCCAAAAATAAAGTTAAACATCGCCTGGCGCAGAGCAATGGCGTGGACCAGCGACTGGCGAAACTGGGTCGGACGCTGCACGCTTTGCAAGTACAAAGTGATGCCAGTGCAGCCTCTGTGGGACAATTACTGGCGCAGCTTCAGGCGCTGGCATTACTCGCGCCTCAAAGCAGCGATTTGCAAAAACGCCTGCAATCTGCGCTGGCACAACAGGGGTCGTCGGGTCAGCCTGCGCCAGCCGAAGGAACGGTTAACCTGAGTGTTGACAACCCGGCCTCTTTTGAGATGTCAGACGCTTTGCTGGCGTCTATAGATAACCTTGGCGCTGTGATTGCTCGCCTTACAACTCAGAATGAGTATGTACCTCAGCCTGGCGGAGTAAGCCAGATTTCAACAGTTACGGCACCTGGCTTTGTTGCGGCGAGTGCGTCTGAACAAAGTCAGGATCCGATTGAATTGGGTGGCTCGCATAGCGCAGGTGGTGAGGTTGCTGCCCCTGAGCAGGCATCGGATGTGTCCAGTGTGACTGCACTGTCTCAGGCAGTGAACGCTGATTTGAGCCGTCTGAGCAGTTTGATGCCCCAGGTGAGCCGCTCTTTAGACCTGAGTCCGACAGTCGCCGCGTTTCAGTCCGCATTACCTGCACTTCAAAGTCAGGATCTTAAAGCGTTGCTTGAAGGCGACCTGGATGGTCTGAAGACAGCATTGCCAGCGCTGATTGAGGCAGTGGATTTGCCTCAGCTGCAGCAGGCCTTGGCAGCAGAATTGCCTGCATTGGCACAGTTAGATTTGTCAGGTGTGCTGCGCGGTGACGTACAAGCGTTAGCATCGCAGGCCCCTCAGATGCTTGGTGCATTGGGTCTGGACGGCCTGTCGGCCGGTGTCGCACAAGCGTTACCGGCACTTCAGCAACTGGATATGCCAGCGCTGGCTTCGGGAGAGCTGGACTCACTGATCCAGGCTGCTCCACAGCTATTTCAGGCACTGAACATGCCTGGCGCTTCTATGGCGATGGAAAAAGCCCTGCCTGTGCTTAGTAAACTCAATGCGCCTGCAATCATTGAAGGCGATCTCAGCAGTTTACTGGATGCCGCGCCAGAGGTACTGCGCGCGTTTGAGCTGGAAGGGGCCGCAGACAAATTGCAGGCAGCTATTCCAAGCCTGACACAACTTGACCTCAAAGGCATTGCTCAGGGCGATGTTTCCAGTCTGATGAAGGTTGCTCCCCAGTTACTAAACGCGCTGGAGCTGGGTGACGCTGGCACAACTATGGCCGCGGCGCTGCCAGCTTTGCAAAAGTTTGATGTTGATGGGTTGCTTAGTGGTGATCTGACTTCACTGGCCGAAGCCGGACCTGAGTTGCTAAATGCGCTGGGCATGGAAGATGCTGCGGCTGTGTTACAACAACATGCTGGCATAGTGCAAAAACTGGATATTCAGGGAGTCATGCGTGGCGATCTGGCTTCACTGGGTGAGGTTGCTCCGGCTGTGTTTGAAGCACTGGACATGCCGGGGGCGTCGGCTGCGATGCAAAAGGCCATGCCGGTGCTTAACAAACTCAATGCGTCGGCGATTATGGAAGGCGACCTGAGCAGTTTGCTGGACGCTGCGCCTGAGGTATTACGCGCTTTTGAGTTGGATGATGCCGCAGACAAGTTGCAAACTGCAATTCCAGGTTTGGCTCAGCTTGATTTAAAAAGCATTGTGCAGGGCGATGTCTCCAGCTTGATGAATGCCGCGCCGGATCTGTTTAAAGCACTGGACTTGGGAGATGCAAGCGCCTTACTTGAATCGGCTTTACCCGCACTACAAAAATTCGATGTGGACGGGCTTTTGAGCGGCGATTTGTCGTCTCTGACCGAAGCCGGCCCTCAGCTGCTGAGTGCTTTTGGTATGGATGATGCGGCTTCATTGCTGCAACAGCATGCCGGGGTGTTCCAGAAACTGGATGTGAAAGGCGTGCTGGATGGCGACCTGTCTTCGCTGGTCTTGGCAGCACCGGATCTGCTGAATGCGTTTGGTATGGACGGCGCAGCATCTTTGTTGGCGCAACATCAAGGAGCGCTCAGCAAGCTGGACTTTAAAGGACTGATGAGCGGTGATTTATCCTCTTTGGGTGATGCCGCATCTGAGTTTTTAAGTGGCTCGGGTTTATTTGGCGATACTGATGGCGACGCAGAGGGATCCAGTGTCTTTGATGAACTCGACGGGCATTTAGAGGATGAGCCTGAAGAACAGAAAAAACAGCCACGTAAGCGCAAAAACAAGGGCAAGTCAAAGGGCAAACCTGGTGGTAAGCGAGGGCGTAACAAAGGGCAACGCAAGGGCCAGACAGACTCCGAACCGGAGAAAAATGCAGCCAGTCAGCATAAACGCAAGCCCGCAGCACAGGGCAACGCTATTCGCTCGCTCGATGCTGGCAGGCAGCTCCCTAACGCGACATCTAAATCGATACCGGTTCAGGCTGCGGCAAATGACGCAAAGGCCGGCAAACTGGGGCAGTTCGCAGGGAAAAAAGGCGGATTATTCAGTCGTCTGCCCGGGGCCAAAATGCTCGGTAAGCTGGCTGCCCCTTTGAGTGCGGTGATGGGCGCCGTGGACGTTGCAACTACGTTGTCGGATGACAGCCTGAGTGCAGAGCAAAAAACGCAACAGGTTGGCAGTGCAGTAGGGGGGGCCGGTGGTGCCTGGGCTGGCGCAGCCGCTGGGGCTGCAATTGGCTCCGTGATCCCAGGTATTGGCACTGCCATAGGTGGCCTGGTCGGCGGCGCATTGGGGGCGATGGGCGGTGAGTCTGTTGGTGGCTGGCTGGGCGAAAAGCTGGGAGGCTGGTTTGCTGATGATGAACCTGTCAAACCCCAGACAACACCAGAAATCAACAGCACTGTTGGGACATCCCATCTTGCAGCGCAGGAGGCTGGCAAGTCCGGCACTGTGTCTCCAGGTGGCGATGGAAGTAGTTTGCTGAATGTTGCCGAAGGCTTTATCAAAAACCAGTTTATCAATCCGTTTAATCTAGCCGCGGGCACGGCGTCTGCGTTTGCTGAACTCAGCGGGAATAACAAAAGCCGTGCGCATACAGTGGCCAGAGTTGGCAACTTTGTCGGCGATGCGCTGAACTATCACACCGTCTGGCAGGCTGCCAATGATGATACTTTGAGTGGCTCGCAAAAAGCACAGGTGATTGGCGGCACGCTCGGGGGTATGTTTTCCGCGAAAGCGGTGAGTGGTTTGATGGAGAAAAGCCGTAATCCCTGGTTGAAGATGGCTGCGCCACTGGCTGGGTTTATCACTAATGCGGTAGTCGGCGCGCAAATCGGTAGTTGGTTTAGCGAACAGAAAGCGGATGCGTCCGGTGAAGGGGCAGCAGATAAGGCTAATCTGGTAAACACGCCAGAGGCTCTGTCAGGTTCACAAGGTCCTGCAACACCGCACACAACGCCTGGGTCTGAAAATGGTGTCAAAGCTCACCAGGCGGCGCAGGTAACGGTCAACGCCAATATCACAGTCAACGCACGCGGTGGTGAGCAGGCTCAGGACATCGCTATTCAGGTTAAGCAGATCCTTGAACAGCAACAACAACAGGCCATTCGGGACTTGAATGCGCGTTATTTTAATCAGGTGGCTTGAGCCCACATTTCATAATTCAGGTGAACAATGAGCAATACCAATCATGCCAGACACATGATGCAGCTGGGCAACTATAAGTTTTCAGTCAGTACAGCGGCATTCAATAAATTGAAATACGACACGCAATATCGCTGGAAATCACTTGATGCTCCAACTAATAAAAACAGCCCTTTGATGCAGTTTATTGGGGTTGGCGAGCAAACGCTGGATCTGGAAGGCACCATCTTTCCGCAAATTGTCGAAAACGGGCTAAAACAGCTCGATTACATGCGTGAAGAGGCGGCCAAAGGGCAGCCTCTGACTCTGGGTTATGTAGAAGAGAGTGGCAAGACCAACCCCAGTGTTGGTCGCGTACTGGGCAAATGGGTGATCAGTAGTATCAGTGAGACTCGAACCTTGTTCTTTAACGATGGTATTCCCAGAGAGATCCAGTTTTCAATGCGATTAAGTCGTTATCAGGCAGCATTGAAGGAACCCGAATAAGGAGACGTTATGAAAGGGGTCAATTATGTAACACGCGACGGTGATTGTCTGGATTTGATCTGTTACCGACATTACGGGCAGAGCTCAGGAACCGTGGAAAAGGTGCTCGGTGCAAACACCGGGTTAGCCGGGCTAGGTGCTATCTACCCGGCTGGCATCGAAATTTTCCTGCCAGAGTTGCCCAAGCCTAAGACCAAGCATGTGATTAATATTTGGGATTAACTATGAAGCAACAACCCTATTTTTCTATCAAAGCAAACGGCAATGAAGTCACTCAAAGCCTTAAAGATCGGATTGTTGAAGTTAGTGTCACACAGCGAACCGGGCTGCTCAGTGATGTATGTGTTGTGCGCTTCGACAACCTGGAGGAGTTGCCAATTCAACTGCCCGAGCCCGGTAACATACTTGAAATCGCATTGGGCTATAAAGATGGCACGCCTGACAACCATGCCGCACTGACGCCGGTAGGAAAGTTTGATGTGGGCGCTTACGAACTCAGCGGTCCTGCGCGGGCACTCACTTTATATGGCAACAGCATTATGTGGGATGATGACTTTAAGTCGCCACGATTTCGCTCCTGGCCTGAACAGGGTAATGAAACACCGGTCACACTGGGCGAGCTGGTTGAGCAAATCGCTTCTGAGTATGGCTTGCAAAGTGGTGTGGATGACACGTTGCAGAGTATTAGTTTGCCTCATTTGGAGCAAAGTGAAAGTGACATGCAGTTGCTTACTCGCCTTGCCCTGCGTTATGACGCAGTAATGAAGGTGGCTGCAGATAAACTGCTTTTCGTTGCCAAAGGGACTGGACGGTCTTTGTCCGGACAAACCGTGACATCAGCGACTTTGGGGAAAAACCACATCATAGATTGGTCCCGGGTCAGCAATCATTGTCATTTAGTGGGGGCGGTTCAGAGCTACTATCATGATCCGGAGCAGGCACTGCGGATCGCAGTTCAGGCAGGGGGTGGGGCACCTGTGATCACATTACCTTACCTGTATCCGGATGAAGCCAGCGCCCAGGCGGCAGCAAATAGTCAACTGACACGCCTTCAACGTGCTCATGGCGCTGTAAAGCTGACGGTACCAGGCAATCCAGACATAGTTGCCGGGGCATTAATTTCGGTTGATAAAACGGTCGATCATCTTGAAGGTGAATGGTTTATCAAAGAAGTCACTCATCAGCTGACGTCACAGGGCTTTATGACCCAAGTTACAGCTGAGCAACCCAGTTAATCCCGCCTTTGCATCTGCCTGATGTGAATAAGTCCTTTCCTTTTTCCTTTCAATACATCATTTGGCGCTGTTATGCGCCAAATGATGTCCTGCCATCTGGCTCGACAAAGACAACGTATTTATCGGGCTATCTGAGCAATTTGCATATCACTTAATACATACGAAGGATGCGTGAATAAGCTGAGCTGTTTGAATCCCAAGGTTCACATGCCGCTGTAGAGTCATAAGTCAGACTCACTGCCTGGCCGCTCGCTTTTTTGGCCAGCAGCATAGAGTACATGCGGTTACGTCTTTCTTCGGTCAACCCAGAGCTGATAGCCAGCGTAGGGGATTTAGTTGTGCATTTGTTATTTAAGTTGCTTGTACCAGCTTGTAGCGTGACCAAAATGGTATTGGTATTTGCATAAACCACAATCGTATCTATGCTTCCACCAGCAGTCAACCAGGCCGCCTGTGCCTGCCCTGCGATTAACATTGCGCAGCCTAAAATGAGTTTTTTCACTTTGTTTCCTTATGCTTATTATTGAGTTATTCAATATTGTATATATAAAAGGTAAATGAAACCAAGCTTTTGTTTTTGATAATTAGGTTAACGCGTTTGAGTTGACAGTCAGAGGGGTTAAAACAACTCGATGTCAGTGGTGTTTGTACCGGTAGGTTGCTCATTTAGGATATCGATGAGGCTTGCCAGTTGTTGCTCAATCTCTTTACCGGACTCTAATTTGGTGCCTGCAGAGGATCGGGCAGCTTGTATAAGGGTAATGAGCTGTTGCTCGGCTTCCTCTGACAACTCATTGTCGATACTCATGCTGGAAAATAAGGTATCGAGCTGCACTTCAAGATCGTCAATCAGAGTGACAATGCCCGTTTTAATGTCTGTATTTTGCGTTTTAAATTGGACAATGGTTTGGCGCAACTGCTGCTCCAATAACACCTTGTTGACGCATTGCTCCACACCATCCATTACGTAAGCGAGATAATCCCGCATAGTGCCCACTTTGTCGGCATGCACTGGCATGTTTTTAACCAGTAAAGAGGCATGACGCCAGTTAAATGCCGCCCTGTGCTTGCCAAAGGCCATGATCCTGCCAGCGCCTTGCAATGATTCCAACAATGCGGCATCGATATTCTTGGTTATCCCGTCGTCAAAAAAGCAGGGGTTGGTTTTTTGATCGCGAATAATCAACGAGCACTTCAGGCCAAACCCTCGGGTGAGCTTGAAAACGGCCTGAGCGAGATGAGGCAAATCACCACATTGAAAACTATCCCGATAAAACCCCATTACATAACCGAGCGACGATAAGTCCGACAGTGCTTTAACCGCGACTTCCTCTGCATTGCCCTGATGGGCTTTGTGTGCTTTGAGCAGCACAGAGATTTTTTTGAGTAGCTCCTGCTCATCTACTGGTTTGGCAATAAAGTCGTTACCGCCCGCATCATAGGCCTTTAAGCGCTCTTCCAATGAATTCAGATTAGAAAAAAACAAAATGGGCATAGTGTGACCAGCAAGTCTGATTTTATAGGCAGCCTCATAGCCGTTCATACGGGGCATCTGAATGTCCATTAAAATCAGATCAGGCGGACATGAATCGACCAGTTTAAGTGCGGTTTCGCCGTCCTTTGCAACCTCTGTATGATAGTGTGATGACAGCATATGTGTGTGGTATTCAACAACAAACTCGTCATCATCAACGATCAGTATGGTCTCCATTCAGTTCACCTGTTTAGTTTACTTCGCGCTGGCTGACAGCTTAATTACACTGCTATTTTTCTCGTCAGCCCCCAAGTTCTCAAATCAAGACTAGAATACAAAAAGAAACTTTACCAATGACCTAATGGACGGGGCACGAAGTGAAACTTTTGTTGTTAGTACTCACATTTGCACTGATTGTCGGGTGTTCTGATGCACCGCGTACCCAGCTTAGGGTAGGGTTCAATTTGTGGCCGGGCTATGAGACCCTCTATTTGGCCAAGCAAAAGGGCCTGCTGGCAGATAACATTGAGTTGGTAGAGTTACTGTCTGCCACCGACACCATGGATGCGTTTCGGCATGGCCGTATTGAAGTAGCTGCACTGACGCTGGATGAAGCACTGCTTCTGGTGTCTGAGGGTATTGCGCTCAAAATCGTATTGATTATGGATGTCTCAAATGGGGCTGATGCGGTCGTTGCCAGAGCACCGATTGCTGAATTAGCACAACTCAAAGGAAAGCGTATCGCTTACGAGCAAACGGCCGTAGGTGCGCTGATGCTGCATGAAACACTGGATGCTGCGCATTTGACGATGGCTGACATTGAAGCGGTGCACTTACCCGTGAACCAGCACTTTCGGGCCTTTCAGTCACATGAAGTCGATGCCGTCGTGACGTTTGAGCCGGTCACAACTCAGTTGGTCAACCAGGCGCATCATATTATTTTTGATAGTGCGCAAATTCCGGGCAAAATTGTTGATGTGCTGGTGGTTCGAAGTGCACAGCTTGCTTATCACCATGATGCCTTACAAGCACTGGTGACGGCTCAGTTTGCAACGCTCGCCTACATAGAAAAAGACCCGCAAAGTGCAGCGCAGTTGATGTCTCCCAGACTTGGATTACAGCCCAAAGAATTATTGGCTGCATTGGGGGGGATTGCATTGGCCGATATGCCGACTAACCGTGATTTGTTGGTGGGTACAGGGACGCCATCTCCCTTGCAAGTCACTGCTGATCAGCTGTTAGCTGTGCTACTCGAGCATAATATGATTGCAGAAATTGGCGATGTGGATGATTTAGTTGACGCGAGGTTCGTGACTCAATGAGACGCCCGGGTGTGCCAACGTCCCTGGCGTTCTGGGTGCCTGTGGGGATATTAGTGCTTTGCTTCGCAGTACTGAGCCTGAGCACTATGGTCATTTATACGGGCAGTCGGGCCGCCGCTCAATCAAGCCATGAGTCACATGCTAATTATTTGCTGCTGACGCTGAAACGTCATGTCGAAGTAAACCTGAGCTCAGACAAACCCGACGAAATTCGGCATGACTTATCTATTATTGGCACGGTTCCGGAAGTTGCAAACATTGCAGTGGCTGATGAGGCGGGGAAAATATTATTCAGCAACCAGTTTGCTGATATAGGCAAATCGTTACAAGACGTGGCCAGTCACCACACCAATCAGGCGTTTAAAATCGCGCTGACTAACAACATGCCGTCAATGGTGTTCTCGGCGGACCATAGCACACTTGAAGCGTTGCAAAGCTTTGCCTTGCCCTCTGATACTGAGATTCGTTCTACCCGTCGTGGGTTGATTTACTTAGATTATAATCTGGCATTGAGTGAGCAAATGCTGTGGCGCAATATTCGCCTGAATCTGGCTTTGATGTGGGCCGGCTGTGGTGGGTTGATCCTAATGGTGATGGTACTGTTAAGGAAAGGCGTTATTGCGCCATTGGGGGAACTGGCCAGACAGGCGACTTTACTTGCAGATGGCACTTATACACATCAGAGCGTACGTTATGGGTTTAAAGAAATTGCAACGCTGACAGAGACATTTAACTGGGCTTCCAGTGCGATTAGTGAGCACATTGCACAATTGGACAAAAATAAGTGCGAGCTTGAATCCAGGGTCAAGTTACGCACTGCGGAATTGCAAAGTGCCAACCTGAATTATGAGCAGGCACAAAAAATGGCTCGTCTCGGTCGCTGGGAGCTCGAATTGGAAAGTGGTTTGGTACATTTATCTCAGGAAGCCTACGATATCGTTGGAGCGTCACCCGCACAGCCTGTGACGTTAAGTACATTGTTTGGCCACGCAGATGTTGTATCTGAGCCTGCGTTACAGGCTATTTTTGATAAGCAGCAACAGCACCATGACTTTAATTATGAGCTGCAAAGTGACGACGCATGTCGTTTCATTCGACTCGTCGCTGAGCGATGTGAAGACAGTAATACCGGACACTACAAAATGGTCGGTATTGTTCAGGACATATCGGAGCAGATGCACAAAGAGCTGTCGCTGATAGAAAATCAGGCGATGACGCGGGCCATCATAGATACAGCTGCGGATGCCATTATAGTGATTAATATGCAGGGAGAAGTACAGGAGTTTAGCCCGGCGGCGGTGGAGATGTTTGGCTATGCGCCTGATGAAGTATTGGGTAAAAATCTGCGAATGTTGATGCCTGAGCCTTATCGAAGTAGCCATGATCAGTATATGCAAAATTACTTTGATACCGGCGTAAAAAAAGTCATCGATAATAAGCGTGAAGTGACGGCACGCAATAAAAGTGGCCGGTGCTTTCCCATCGACTTGGCTGTTGCCGAAACTAAGGTGGGAGAGGCTAATTATTTCACTGCCATTATACGTGATATTACGGAACGTAAAGAGGCAGAGCAAAGGCTCCTGGAAGCGATGCAGGCCGCTCAAAGTGCGACCCGTGCGAAGTCGGAGTTTCTCGCCAACATGTCTCATGAAATTCGCACCCCTATGCATGCGATAACTGGATTAACGCATCTGGCACTCAAAATGGATGCGCCTCCCAAAATGCATAACTATCTGAAAAAAATACGTTATGCAGCAGATAACCTGCTGGTACTTCTGAATGACATTTTGGACATTTCTAAGATTGAGGCAGGTAAACTGAGTGTGGAGTCTGTTCCGTTTGGTTTGCAGACTTTGATTGAACATGTCTGTGGTTTGATTGCGGCCCGGGTTGACGAGAAACAACTGAGCTTTGAGGTAAAGCAAGACCCTCAACTGCCTAAAGTCCTTATGGGGGATGCGCTCAGGCTCAGTCAGGTATTGCTAAATTTGCTCAGTAACGCAATCAAATTCACCCCCCATTTTGGCCGTATCACCCTGCAATTGACTGCAAAAGCGGTGACAAAATCCAATGCTCAGATTCTATTCTGCGTGTCTGATACCGGCATCGGTATTTCACCGAGTCAGCTGCAAACTTTGTTTGCCCCGTTTACTCAGGCTGACGCTTCGACCACTCGACAATATGGAGGGACTGGCCTGGGTCTGGCGATCAGTAAAAACCTGGTGAAACTCATGGGGGGCAGGGTTTGGTGTGAGAGTAGCGAAGGAGAAGGTGCACGTTTCTTTGTCGAGATTACATTTCCACTTGGTGAGACTGCAACAGAACCGGGCGTACAAATCGGTGCCAAAATTGAGCCTGGGGCAGTATCAGCAGTACTTGAAAGGGCAACTGTGTTATTGGTGGAAGATAATGATATTAATCGGGAAATCGCACAGGAGATACTAACTGATGTGGGTATGCAGGTGTTCACGGCGGAACACGGAGAGGAAGCGCTGGAGCGGGTACGTGAAGCGGATGTTGATTTGATTCTAATGGACTGTCAGATGCCCGTGATGGATGGATACACCGCGACCCGGGAGATTAGAAAAATACCGACTTATCGCCAGGTGCCAATTATTGCCCTGACGGCGAATGTGATGCACCATGATCTGCAAGAGATTAAAGCGTGTGGCATGGACGATCACATCGCCAAGCCAATTAATGTTGAGCTGGCTTATCAAAAGATTTACCAATGGCTTTGTCGTCAATCCCAGCTAAGTATGCCTGAGGGGCTCGTTGTTATGGAGTCTGTGAAGCCTTACTCGACCGTAACCGAGCCAATGGCATCACATGAAAGTGCAGAGAGTGATTTGCTTGATATGGCGCAGGGTCTTAAGCATGTTAATGGCAACAGAGACTTTTATCGTAAAATGTCCGATAAGTTTATTGTGGCACAAAGCACGTTTTGCACGCGCCTTGAACAAAGCTTGCAGGAGAAAGATATTGAAGCGGCTGCCAGAATGGCACACACATTGAAAGGACAAGCTGGATACCTTGGGTTGTTGCGCTGTGCTGAGCTTGCGGCGCAGCTGGAGCAGTCAATTACGCAACAAACATCGCAGCAGGCGAGTTTGCTTGAGGCGCTGGATGCCGTTTTGGCACGTTCTTGCCAGATGCTAAAAGCCGCATTGGCAGAGCCTGGTGTGTGAGTTTAATTTTAGACGGCTAAACATCTAGAAGTTGAAATTTATTCCCATTGCTTCATAATGTCGCTGGAAAGTGGATCGCGTTACGGAGATCCAGTCACTGAGGGGAATACCATGCCAATCACAGTAACCGACGATTTACCTGCCATCAGCCATTTACGCCATGAGAATGTTTTTGTGATGCCGCAAAGTCGCGCCAGCACGCAGGAGATCCGGCCAATGCGGCTGGCCATACTCAATCTGATGCCAAATAAAGTAGAAACTGAAGTACAGTTTATTCGCCTGTTGGCGAATTCGCCGCTTCAGGTTAATGTTGATCTGTTGCGCCTGGATACCCACCGTAGTTCAGAAAACTCTGAGCAACACCTCAATATGTTTTATCGCTACTTCTCCGATGTAAGAAAAGAAAACTATGATGCGTTGATTGTCACAGGTGCGCCACTTGCGCACCTTGAGTACGAAGACGTGACCTATTGGGAAGAGTTACAGGCATTCTTCGACTGGGCCGAGCATCATGTTACGTCGACCCTGTTCTCCTGCTGGGCAGCGCATGCTGGTTTGTTCCACCATCACGGCCTGAAACGTGAGTTGAAAAAAGACAAACTATGTGGGGTGTTTCGTCATCAGTGTTACTTTGAACATGGTGCTTTGACGCGTGGGTTTGACGATGAATTTTTGGTACCCCACTCACGCTATGGTCATATTGAGGCCAGTCAAATTGATGCGTGTGAGGAGCTGGTGACGCTGGCGGGGTCCGAGCGAGTTGGCGCTTATTTAATTAAAAATGTGTCGGGTAGCCAGGTTTATATTACTGGACACCCTGAATATGATGCCGATACCCTCAGTAAAGAGTATTTCCGCGATTGCGAAAAAGGCCCAGATGCGCCTAAGCCGGAGAACTACTTTCCAAAAGATGACGCGTCTGCAAAGCCATCCAAGACATGGCAAAGCCATGCTTTTTTGTTATTCTCCAACTGGTTAAACTACTATGTTTACCAGACTACTCCGTACGATATTAATCTGGTTAGCCAGGATGTTAGGACTAACAATTATGCCGAATAAACATATCACCACTGCGGCCGACGGCGCAGCCATTGCTGAGGCGCTAAAAACGGCCATGCAACAGCGTATTTTGATCCTCGATGGGGCCATGGGCACCATGATCCAAAAACATAAGTTTGAGGAAGAGGACTATCGGGGCGAGCGCTTTAAAGACTGGCATGTATTGATTAAAGGTAATAATGACCTGCTCAGCCTGACTCAACCTGAGGTGATCCGTCAGATCCACCGCGAATATCTTGAAGCGGGTGCGGACATTATTGAAACGAATACTTTTAATGCCACCACCATTTCGATGGAAGACTATGACATGGCCAGCCTGAGCCGTGAGATCAACGTCGAATCGGCCCGGCTTGCACGCGCAGTATGTGATGAGTTCACTGCTAAAGACCCTGGTAAGCCGCGTTATGTGGCCGGTGTTTTGGGGCCGACTTCAAAAACCTGCTCTATTTCACCTGATGTGAACGATCCGGGTTATCGGAATGTGTCGTTTGATCAGCTGGTGGAAGCGTATATTGAATCTACGGAAGCCTTGATTGAAGGCGGCGCGGATCTGATCCTGATTGAAACCATCTTCGACACGCTTAACGCCAAAGCGGCAGCGTACGGGGTGGAAGAAGCGTTTGAGCGAACCGGTATCACTTTGCCGGTGATGATCTCCGGGACTATCACGGATGCGTCAGGACGCACTTTGTCGGGCCAGACAACCGAAGCGTTTTACAACTCTATTCGTCATATCAAACCTATCTCTATTGGTTTGAACTGTGCGCTGGGCCCCGACCTGTTACGTGCTTATGTCGAAGAATTGTCGCGGGTATGCGAAACCTATACGTCCGTGCACCCTAACGCGGGCTTGCCAAATGAATTTGGTGAGTATGATCTCGAAGCCGATGAGATGGCAAAGGAAATCATCGACTGGGGTAAAGAGGGCTTTATCAATATCGTCGGTGGCTGCTGTGGTACCACGCCTGAACATATTAGCGCTTTTGTAAATGGACTCAAGCAGGTCGCTCCGCGTACCTTACCTGAACTTGAAGTCAGAATGCGCTTGGCGGGCCTTGAAGCCTGTAATCTTAATTAGGAAGTACTGATATGACGCAATCTACAGCCATTTTTACCAACGTTGGTGAAAGAACCAATGTTACCGGCTCGGCGCGTTTTAAGCGTTTGATCCTGGAAGAAGATTACGAAACAGCACTGGATGTGGCGCGCAGCCAGGTTGAGAACGGGGCCCAGGTGATCGACATCAATATGGATGAAGCGATGCTGGACTCTAAGGCCGCCATGGTTAAGTTTTTGAACCTGATTGCCTCAGAGCCGGATATTTCTCGTGTGCCAATCATGGTTGACTCATCTAAATGGGAAGTCATCGAAGCGGGTTTGAAGTGTATTCAGGGCAAGGCCATTGTTAACTCCATCTCGCTGAAAGAGGGCCGTGAGCCGTTTGAGCGCCAGGCGAAAATCATTAAGCGCTTTGGCGCGGCAGTGGTGGTCATGGCATTTGACGAAACGGGCCAGGCCGAAACGGCCGACCGCAAGTTTGAGATCTGTGAGCGCTCTTATCGCATTTTGGTGGATGAATTGGGCTTCCCGCCTGAAGACATTATTTTTGACCCCAATATCTTTGCTGTTGCGACCGGTATTGAGGAGCACGACAATTATGCGGTCGAGTTTATTGAAGGCACGCGACGTATCAAGCAGAACCTACCGCACTGTAAAGTGTCGGGCGGGGTGTCGAACGTGTCTTTCTCATTTCGGGGCAATAACCCGGTGCGTGAGGCCATTCACTCGGTATTTCTGTACCACGCCATTCAGGCCGGTATGGATATGGGGATAGTGAATGCAGGTCAGTTGACGGTATACGATGATATTCCGGATGAACTGCGCAAAGCCGTTGAAGACGTGGTCCTCAATACGGACCCCGGAGCGGGTGAGCGTTTGGTAGAGATAGCGCCTAATTACTCGGGAATGGCTCAGGCTGAGAAAGCTGAAGACCTGGAGTGGCGCAGCTGGCCGGTGGCCAAGCGTCTTGAACACGCATTGGTAAAAGGCATCACTGAGTATATCGAAGAGGACACCGAGGCGTGTCGCCAGACGTTCGACAAACCGATTGAAGTGATTGAAGGTCCTTTGATGGACGGCATGAATGTGGTCGGTGATTTATTTGGTGCCGGTAAAATGTTCCTGCCTCAGGTGGTGAAGTCTGCACGTGTTATGAAGCGAGCTGTGGCCTATCTGGACCCTTATATTGAGGCTGAGAAGCAGGCCGGCGAGAGCAACGGTAAGATCATCATGGCCACGGTAAAGGGCGATGTTCATGACATAGGTAAAAACATTGTCGGCGTGGTGCTGCAGTGTAATAACTACGAAGTCGTCGATTTAGGCGTGATGGTGCCAGCAGAAAAAATCCTGCAAACGGCCATTGATGAAAATGCCGATGCCATTGGCTTATCGGGTCTGATCACGCCTTCGCTGGACGAGATGGTGCACGTGGCGAAAGAGATGACGCGTCGTGGTTTTGAGATCCCATTGCTTATTGGCGGTGCAACCACGTCGAAGGCACATACCGCGGTGAAGATTGAGCCGCAGTATGATAAAGGCGTCGTTTATGTGAATAATGCCAGCCGTGCGGTTGGTGTGGTTTCCAGCCTGCTTAGTGCTACACAAAAGCCGGTATTTTTGGAAAAAACTGCCAGTGAATACGTCAAGGTACGTGAACAACAGGCGCGTAAAAAGCCTCGTTCTAAGCCGGTGACGCTGGCGCGTGCACGTGACAACGCCGTTAAGCTTGACTGGGACAATTACACCCCGCCTGTGCCTAAGAAGCTGGGTATTACCGAGTTTAAAGATGTCAGTATTGCCACTTTACGTGAATACATAGACTGGACGCCGTTTTTCATGACCTGGACACTGGCGGGCAAATATCCGCGTATTCTGGAAGATGAAGTCGTGGGTGAAGAAGCGAAGAAACTCTTTGCCGATGCAAACGCCATGCTAGATGAGTTAACCGCCAAAGGCAGCTTGCAACCACTGGGTGTGATTGGTCTGTTCCCGGCCAACCGGGTAGGGGATGACATAGAAATTTATCGTGATGAAAGTCGTGAGGAAGTCCTTCTAAGATCTTGTCAGCTACGTCAGCAAACCGAGAAAACTGATTTTCCTAACTACTGTCTGGCTGATTATGTTGCACCAAAAGGCACGCCGGACTATTTTGGGGCGTTTGCCGTTACGGGGGGTCTGGAAGAAGATGATCTGGCGGATGTATTCGAGCAGCAGCAGGATGATTACAATAAGATCATGGTAAAAGCGGTTGCAGACCGCCTGGCTGAGGCTTTTGCAGAATACCTGCATGAACAGGTTCGTAAGCAGTATTGGGGTTTTGCCAGTGATGAAAATCTCAGTAATGAGCAGCTGATCCGCGAGAATTATCAGGGGATCCGACCTGCGCCTGGCTATCCTGCTTGCCCAGAGCACACCGAGAAAGACAAGATCTGGCAATTACTGGATGTGGAAAACCGTATCGGTATGAAACTGACCAGCTCATATGCCATGTGGCCCGGTGCTGCGGTATCTGGCTGGTATTTCTCTCACCCAGATTCTAAGTATTTTGCGGTAGCGGCTATCCAGCAAGATCAGGTTGAAGACTATGCCAAACGCAGCAATATGACGTTGGCTGAAGCCGAACGCTGGTTGTCACCTAACTTAGGATACGAGCCACAATAGTGGACAATAAAAAGTAAGGGCCGATAGGTCCTTACTTTTAGCCAAAAAAACAACCATTTTTCTTGCATTTGTTTATTATTTCGTTATTATTGCTCTCTTGCTTTAAATAACCTCTTATTTAAAGCGTCATAGAAGTAATGCCCTCTTGCCTTGATCCAGTAAGCCCGCATTAAAAATTAAGAAGTAGAGCTTATTATAGTCAGGCGATATACCACTGCAGTTACCCCACCGGGGTCGTTGTGAATGCAGCTATTAAGATCGCCAGTACCATTTCCTTTTAAGCGCGCGTCGGTTCGTTGACTCCAAAGTGTCGAAAAATTGATCGCAGATTTTTTCAGGTATGGTATCAAACTGTCATAAAGCTCGTTTATTGTTTAAAGCGATAGCCGACAGGCTGCGCATTATAAAAGTGAGTTTTATTATGTCTTATACATACAACGGAACAGAGATCCGTGTTGAGCAACCAATTCGCTCAATTTCGGTCAACAAATCAAAAGTCGTTTTTGCTGATGGCTCAGGCCGCAAACAAACGCAATTTTCAAGTGGCAGCGAAGCGCGTCACTTTATCAATTGGTTGACTCGTGTCTGCTAAGTAATACCGCAGCACCAATCAATACCGAACGCCGAGGTGACTGATAAGTTACGTCGGCGTTTTGCTTTTTATACATTGCGCTGATGCGCGTTGTGGTGTATTTTTTCGTAGTTTTCACGGGGACATTGCCGTGAATGCATCAATCGTGTGAAAACATTATAATAACGAAAAAGGAAGCCAACAATGGATTCGACTTCTACTCCTTCCGCTGCCGAACCTGGCAGTCAAACCGCTCCATCTCAATTGCAATTTACCGGTAATGCCAAAGAATATTTTGGTATTTGGATTGTCAATATCCTACTGACGTTGCTGACATTGGGTATTTATTCGGCCTGGGCAACGGTGCGTACTAAGCAATACTTTTACGGTCATACCGTACTGGACGGACATCGCTTTGATTATCTGGCTACGCCGATTCAGATCCTAAAAGGCCGTTTGCTCGCTGTTGGCCTGTTTGTTATCTACAGCGTGGTGTCTGGCTATTTTCCACTTGTGGGCGCGATGATGGCATTTGCACTGGTATTTCTGGTGCCCTGGATGATCAATCAGGGGCTTAAATTCAGCATGCGCATGACTCGTTACCGCAATATTCGCTTTGCCTTCAAAGGCAATTTGGGCGAGGCGATGGTGAACTTTGTGGTGCTACCATTTGTCAGTATTTTTACCTTGTATCTTTTGATGCCCTGGGTGCTCAAGCGCATTGATGCGTATATTCACAGCAATATTCGATACGGCGATAAGCCAGTACAAGTACAGTTAGAGGGCAAAGAATACTATGTAGCTGCATTATTGGTGATATTACTGGGCATCCTTGTGATGATGTTGCTGGGTCTTGCATTCAGTCTGGTAGGTGGTATCAACATTAACCCTGGTGAACTGGGCACGGTCAATTTTGGCGTGTTTCTGATTGTGCCTCTGTATTTGTTTGTGATTTCTGCATTACAAGGCATCTACCAGGCGCAGATCCGCAATCATATTCTGAACAACGCACAAATAGAAGACGTGGCTGAATTCGAATCGAATTTAGCGCCTCAGCGCTATGCGCTTATTCTGGCAACTAACGCAGCTGCGATTGTGCTGACTGCCGGCCTGGCCTTCCCCTGGGCGAAAGTACGTAAAGTCAAAGCTCTGGCCGGAGCAACTCAGGTTATGTTATTGCCTGGTGCAGATCAGGTGTTAGATAATGCGCAGCAGGCTGATTCCTCTTTTGCTGAGGAAGCCGCGAATGTGTTTGACGTTGATATTTCGTTGACCTGATGATTAAGGGATATTTTTATCTGCCAAACAGCAGTCGGGTGCAGCAGAGCTACGCCCGACTGAGTGGTGAGCGCATTGCTATTTATGTTGATGATGAATGTGTGTGTGAAAGCATGCAAACGGCGCTTAATGTAGCTGCTCATCTGCCTGGGCAGGCCAGCGAATTGAACTTTGCTGATGGCGCACGCTTTGTGCCCCATGACGTTGCATATCGCTGGCCATTTCAACAACGCAAGAGCGGATTGCTGGCGCGGCTGGAAAGTAATTTGGTGCTGATCCTATGCGCGCTTTTCGCCACACCTGTGCTGCTCTATGCTTTGTTGTTTAAGCTGGTCCCCGGCATTGCAGTGACTGCGGTAAAGGCCATGCCTGATGTGGTTGTTGAACAAATGGGTCAACAATCCATGGTGCTCATTGAGCGCACTATGTTATCGCCCAGTGAACTTTCAGCACAAGAGCAGCAAGCCGTTTTTACTTTATGGCACGACACTGTCTCTCAGCTTGGCCTGTCCGCAGAAAGGTATCGTATTGATGTGTATCGTTCGGATCATTTTGGCGCCAATGCCTTTGCTTTGCCCCATGGTCAGGTCGTGGTAACCGATGAGCTGGCGCGACGTCTGGCCGACCACCCTGACGCGCTCAGAGCGATTTTATTGCACGAAATTGGTCATGTAGAGCGCATGCATAGCGTGCGCCTGGCATCTCAGGCCGCCGTTGCCAGTATTGCGATTGCGATGCTGTTGGGAGATATGGACATAGTTGCTGAGGTGGTGCTTGGGTCGGGCAGTGCTTTGATGGATCTGCAGTTCTCACAAAATATGGAGTGGGAAGCTGACAACTATGCCTTGATGCAACTTGAGCGTCTAGGCTACAGTGGCGAAGACTTTGCACAGGCTCTGGAGTCACTGGTACCGCTTGATGAAGCGCAATCGCAAAGTTGGTTAAAGTACCTGTCTACTCACCCAAGCCTGCAAGAACGTATAGAACATGCCAGAAACCACACTACACCCTGATAGCCCGGTTAGATATGGGCTTCTGGTAAAGGGGACTGAGTGACATTGATTTACCCGCAAAACGTGTGTTTATTACTATATCTCTAAAGGCCTCAATGAGGCCTTTCATACCAATTTCACTTAATACCTGGTCTATTTGAAGGAGCAAATAGGACGCTAACAGCGTTAAAAATCTGTCATTTAGAACCTTATACCTTAGACATAGGTTCACAAATTTTTGCCTTGTTATCGACCCTATTTTCTCGCTTCAAAATAGATCACTTAATTAAGCAAATTGGTATTATTTTTCTGGCCCGGTATTGATTTGAGTTTCTTGTTGCACCACAACCCCAGACTTTTAAGTGACGTTTTTTTATCTCCTGTAACTCTTTATTATTGTTTCAATAATTGCGCTCTGTGAGCGATTTTTACTGCATTGTACTTATTTTTTGTTATGGCTAGGTTAACTTATGTTCGTGCCTTCCTGTATACTAAGGCACACTGTGCGTGATTTGTGTGCTGGGGAGGCAAATGAAGTTTTTGGTGTTGTTATTGCTCGTTGTGTCGCAATGTGCCAAAGCTCACAACCCTTTGGTTGTTGATATCATTAGCAGTGAGAATTTTTCTCAGCGTTATCAAGCTTTTCTACAGGGGCGCTCGGTGCTTGATGTCACTGATTTTCGCCCAACCACACAGGGATCTCATATCGAGATCATCGAAATGGTATTATTGCAACAAGCGCTGTTTCTTGGCGGGGAAACCCGTGAGGTGGTTTTTAATCCTAAGCCTTCAGTCAATATTCTTGAATTCACCGACATGGTTGCGGGGGAGAGCCTGATTTTGGCACGTACCGTTTGGCATGAAGATGTCATTAATTATCGTGGCTCTGTGTATGTCAGTGATCCGGTCGTGAAGTTTGGTGAGTATGAAGCCGGTATATATGTGGCAAAGCGCAATCAGGCACTGCATCAGACCACCCAAGATGGACTGGAGCAACTGACGCTGGTGGCCAACCCTCGCTGGCGGGTAGACTGGCACGCCCTGACAAATAGCAACATGAATCTGGTGAGCTTCATCGGTCCCTGGGAAAGCATGCTGAACATGGTGGAAACTGACATCGTCGATGGCATGCTGGTCAATTTCAGTGTCAGCGAATCTTTGCAATTGGTGTTTGAAGGCCGAGACTACGTACCCATAGAAGGGGTAAAAATGGTGTTGCCTGATTCACGTCACTTCATCGTCAGCAAACGTCACCCCGAAGGAGCCCAGATTTTTGCCGCGCTGAACCGGGGCTTGAAAGAGCTCCGGCGTCGGGGGGTGATCCGCAAAGCGCTGACAGAATCTGGTTTTATTAATCGTAAAGTACAAGATTGGGCTGTTATTAATCGTGCTATGCTGCCGCAGGAGTCCAGACCATGATCCGGCTCGGTGCGCCTCTAAGCTGGCTGTTATCTCTGTTGTTCAGTGTGTCTGTGACGGCCACTGAGCTCGCTTCGCCCGAGCAGCTGGAAAAATCCCTGGCCGGGTTGAACGAAACACTCAAAAGTGATTTCGATCTGTCGCTGCTCCCTGAATTAAGAAAGTTGCGGCGCGACGCACAGGCGATTGATGCGCTGGAAATTGTCGCTCAAACCTTATTACTGGAGGGGCAGATCCGCCAGCAATACGGCGACTATCAGCAAAGCCTGGTGTTGCATAATGATGCATTACAGCTGGCTGTAGAGCGTCAGGATCTGGCGCTGATGGCGCAAAGCCGATTAGCTATTGCCAGGTTGGAAATGGACCTTGAGCGCTATAACTATGCGCAACGTTCATTGGATGATGTGCATCAGCTGATAGAACAGATGAGTAATAAAGCTCAGCCAGCGCCTTATGTGGCTCACCGATTATTATTGGCGCACAGACTATGGCAAGGCTATCTGTATGTCTTGCTGGGGAGCTATCATCAGGCCGTTGCGGCCCTGCATACGGAAGATCTGGTGGTAACTGGCACGCCGGAACTCCTGGATAAACTGCTGCTGGTCAGGGCCTGGGCATTGCTAAAACTGGGCCGTTATCAACAGGCACAACCTATCCTTAATCAGGTTGCTCAAAGTAACATTCTCATTCGTAATCAGCGTATGCGGATCCGCTTTAACTTGCTGCAATCCATGGCCTGGTTGCAGGCCGGGGAGTTTCAAAAAACACTCGGTACGGCAATGCCTGCGTTAATGGAAACCTTTACAACCCGATTTTTAGAAGAGCAGGCTGATTTGCAGTTTGTGTTGTCTAATGCCTACGTCCAGCTGGCGACTACCAGCAGGCGCATTTATATCTGAAGCGCTATGCCCTGAGCAAAGATGCACTTAACTTTCAAAAGCGCAACAATAAGTTGTTGCAACTTGAGTCGCAGTACGCGCTGGCAACACAAAAACAGCAGTTGAGTTTGTTGGAAAAAGACAATGCGATACAGGCACAAGAGATTTTCCGTCACCAGCAAATTTTGGAAAATACGCGCCTGGCGCAGCAGCGTGGCGCATTGTTGCTTATTCTGGCGTTGGCATTGTTGGGTTTCTTATATTGGCGTTGGCAGAACAAGCGTTATTTGTCTTTACTGGAAGAGCAAGTGAAGCAAAGAACGGCTGAGCTCGATGAGCGAAATCGTCGCCTACAAGCGCTCAGTTATTCAGACAGCCTGACGGGTTTGCATAACCGGCATTACTTTTTTAGCGCGGCAGACAAATTACTCGTGCAATCCCGGGATGTGTCGCAGAGCACGATTTTTTGCCTGATAGACATCGATCACTTTAAACAGATCAATGACAGCTATGGTCATGCCACTGGTGATGTGGTGTTGCAGCAATTTGCCGAGGTGGTCACGAGCCAGCTCAGGGCGCAGGATGAGTTGGTGCGTTGGGGCGGCGAAGAGTTTTTGCTGGTAATGCCTCAGACTGACATGACAACAGCACAGCAGGTGGTTGAAAGGCTCCACAATGCAGTGGCGCAGTATGTGTTTAGTCACGATGATCAGCCGCTGAGCTGTACTTGTTCGATTGGTTTTGCAGCTTACCCCCTGCGCCTGGCTGATGCGCAGCTAGCGAGCTGGGAGCAGGTGCTGGAACTGGCTGATAATTGCCTGTATCGTGCAAAGAATGGCGGGCGCAATGCCTGGGTAGGGCTGAAATTACCCGCTCAGCCACTGGCTATGACCTTTGAACAACTGCAGCAAAATATGGAAACGTTTACCGTCACCAGTACGCAGCTTGCGGGCTAGTGGTGGGGTTTTTATATTTTTCTAATGATAAAGTATTTAAATAATTAAGTTTGTTCGGTTTAAAACACGCCTGCTTGGTCTATGCTGATTAGATTAAGGAAATGTGGAAGGTTTGCACGTGAGACTGAACTTGCCCGACAATGCGAGAATACTGATCGTCGATGATGACCCCAGTAGCATACTGATCATCAAAAAAGCCGTTGGTGATTTAGGTGAGGTGTTTTCAACCTCTGAAGCCAGCTATGCTTTGGTGCTTATCAAAGAGATACAGCCCCATGTGATTTTGCTTGATATCGACATGGGTGAATACAATGGCGTGGATATTTGCCGCACACTGAAAAGTGACCCTCAAACAGCCCACTACACAGTCGTTTTTATTACTGCAAGTCGCGACCCCGATACAGAATTCCAATCTCTGACTGAAGGCGGTGCTGACTATATTTCGAAACCGATTGACCTGAAAACCTGTCGTATGCGGGTGTATAACCAGCTGGCGATCGTGGCTTATCAGGATGCACTGGAAAGTACCACGGAGTTATTACTACGGGAGAAAGAGCTCTTTCAGGTGACGCTCAACTCGATAGGTGATGCCGTAATCGCCACAGATAAAGCAGGCTATGTAAGTTATATGAATCCGGTGGCAGAACGCTTAACTGGTATAGCGGCAAGCTATGCTTTGGGCTCACCGATAGAAGCGGTGATGGACTTACGTGATGCAACCACACAGAGTGAGTCAATCAACCCTGCCAGAAGAGCGTTAACCGAAAAGCGCAATGTGGCAATGGCCCTGAACTGTCAATTACACAGCAAAGATGGTCAGATTTATCGGGTCGAAGATACTGCTTCACCCATTCGTGGCGAAGATGGCTCGGTATTGGGGGCGGTGATGGTGTTTCACGATGTGAGCGAGTCGGTTGCCATGGCGGTACAAATGAACTTCTTAACCAACAATGACCAGTTGACTGGCCTGCCAAATCGGGTACTCCTCCACGACAGGTTACAACATGCAATAGCCAGTGCCCGGATATCGAATATGCACATAGCTGTCTTATTGATAGATATAGATCACTTTAAGTATATCAATGATGCGTTGGGTCACCATCTGGGCGATGAATTGATTAAGAAGGTAGCGAAGCGACTGGAGTCGGTGATTGATCCCAATGCGTCACTGGCACGGGTGGGCGGTGATGAGTTCGTTTTACTTTTGGAAGAGGTTCGTTCTGCCAGTTATGTGTCGGTTGTTGCAAACCACCTGATTGCCAGTTTTAAAGAGCCATTTCTGCTTGAACAAAAGGAGTATCAGGTCTCAGTCAGCATAGGGGTGAGTATGTCATTGTTGGATACCCACGAAGAAGAAGTGCTGATGCGCCATGCTGATGTTGCCATGTATCGGGCTAAAAACCAGGGCCGAAATACGGTGTGCTTTTTTTCTCAGGAGCTTGAAGCCGAGTTAATAAAACGCCATGAGCTGGAGTTGTTGTTGCGTGAAACGCTGGATGCAGAAGCGTTAACGGTGTTTTTTCAGCCTCAGATTGCCATTGACTCCGGTCGCGTGTGTGGTTTTGAAGCCCTTGTGCGGCTCAAAGAAAAATCAGGCGCACTGGTTGCGCCCCAGGAGTTTATTTCGCTGGCCGAAGAGTTGGGTCTAATCGACGAATTGGGTGAACAGGTTTTGCAAAAAAGTTGTGCATTCGGGCGTCGCTTGCTGGACCAGGGGGTGACGCTTAAAGTCAGTGTCAATGTGTCATCTCAACAACTGAAGCATGCTCTGTTTGTCGATCAGGTTGCAAGGTGCCTGGAGAAGCACAAGTTACCGAGCCGGCAGTTAGAGCTGGAAGTGACAGAAAGTGCGCTGGTTGAGAGTTTTGAACAAGTGCAATGCAAACTCGCGGAGCTGACTGACATGGGGGTTACGATTGCCATTGATGATTTTGGAACGGGTTATTCCAGCTTATCCTATTTAAAAGTTTTCCCCCTGGATGTACTTAAAATCGATAAGTCATTCATACAAGACATGGGATCAGGGGAGCACCACCTTGGCATTGTACAGACCATCGTATTATTAGCGCGCTCCCTTGGCCTTAAGCTGGTGGCCGAAGGCGTAGAGACAGACACCCAGGTCAGTGAGCTCAAATCGCTGAAATGTGACGTGGCACAGGGCTACTTTTATGCCAGGCCTATGGATAGCCAGAGCGCATTTGACTATGCACTGGCGCATGCTCTCGGCAAAGATCAAGTTTAGGGAGTAGAGTGTATGTTGGCGGTCCATCTGTGAGTGGAAATATCGTGGAGTGTCAGGGCTTTTCAGCTTTTCTTGAAAAAAAATGACTGTGGCCCTGTAATGCCGGTTGCATAGACTATAGTTTGCATATGCATACCATTTTTGTGGGGTGGTTGCGGTCTTGCACTTGAGAGCCGCCAAAAACTCGTCTGCTGGGTTAAAAGGTCATATATGATAGGGATTCTGTCTGGTAAAAAAAATAAGCAAACGCGCTGGTTTGCGGGCGCATTCAGTGTATGTTTGTTGTTGATGATAGTGTTGGCTTTGATTTTCTTCGAGCGCAAGTTGCAAGGAGAAGTGCAATTTGAGGTAGAAAACCAGCTCAGGCAGAGTGCAGCACATATCGCTGAGCAATTCGAGCGGCGTTATCGGGCAGATCTAAGCTATTTGCACTTTCTAAAAGATACGCCACCTTTTCCGGGCATTGCCCGCGCACTGAAAAATAATGGGGTTGATCCACAGGATAATCAGCCTATTGAGCTGTGGAAGTCTCGCATTGCCACTATTTTTAGGTCTTTGATTTATAACAATGCTGAGCTATTGCAGCTGCGTATTATCATGCCGGACGGTCGGGAGTTTGTCCGGGTTGATCGGCGCCGGGGCAAAGTAGAGCAGATCCCAGAAGCAAAATTGCAGGACAAATCGCATAAAGATTATGTTCAGGAAACCCTGGACTTGTCTGAAGAAATGCACTTTGCATCGCGTATTTCTCTGAATTTTGAAAACAACAAAGTGCAACGACCATTCACCCCGGTTTTGCGTATTGCTATGCCTCTGTTCGATGCCGACAACGACCTGTTTGGTTTGTTGGTACTCAATTCCAGTGCGAAGCAGCTCATCGACTTACTGGACAGTGACACGGGCGAGTATTATCTGACTGACCACCAGGGGCATTATATCTACGGCCCTGACACGGTTTTTCATTATACCCGGGACCTGGCCAGACCACGGATGTTTGACGATGACTTCAAACTACATAGTACTGCCAAGGGTCGTGTTGATGGGGTATATAAGCACGGCACAGATACCCTTCAGGTCGCGATACAGCAGGAATTAAATAGTGGTTACCAGGGCCCGGGGCATGAGATGTTTATCACCGCAATTGCGCTTCCGCAACAGTCCTCGGCATTATTAAATGAACGACGCTTGTCGAGTTATATGTTGTTAGCCGTCGTGACCTTAGTGCTACTGCTGTTCATGGGCGGCATTGTTGTTTTCTATCGTAATCGTGAGCGCTACCAGGAAGATAAAGCCGTCTATGAATCGATTATTGATGGCGCTGACGAGCCCATTATCAGCTTTGACACACAGCTTAACGTACAGACATATAACAGTGCGTCTTTGTTGATATTTCCCAGTCTCGCCGCCAGTGAGCGACAGCACAATATTACCGATCTGATTGAACTGCCCATGGACCGTTTGCAGAGCGCTGTGTGTTATTTTAAGAGTGAGGGGGCACCTAAGGATACCGACTGGTACGAGCGTTACACCGTACAGGATGAAGTTCGGCATGTGAATTTCAAAGTTTCGCCGGTGCGAGGTCCTGATAACCAGCTGGTTGGGGTTACTTTGTTCGGTCGTGACACAACAAAAGAAAAGCTCAGTGAACAGCAGGTAAAAAGTGCGAATGAAAGCTTGGAGCTTCAGGTTAAAGAGCGCACCGGGGAGCTGGAGGCCGAAAAAGCCAAAGCGGTCAAAGCGTCTGCGGTTAAAAGCGCCTTTATCTCTACCATCAGCCATGAAATGCGCACCCCGCTCAATGGTATTCTGGGTACACTCAACCTGATCCGCCGAGAGCCGCTGACCAAGAATCAATTATCGTATCTGGAAATGACAGAAACCAGTTCTTCAACGCTGGCTTCTCTTATCAATGACATTCTAGATTTGTCTAAAATCGAAGCGGGCAAACTAGAGCTTGAGCAAGAGCCGCTTAACCCTATTTCAGTGGTGGAGCATGTTGTGACATCCATTTCTTTAAAAGCGTATGAAAAGCAGCTCACTTTAGTGGTCGATGTTGCAGATATTGATTTTATTGAACTGGTGGGAGATGCTGGCCGGATCAAACAGGTCATCTTTAACCTGGTGAGCAACGCCATTAAATTTACCAGCAAAGGCTGTGTTTGCGTGCGGGCAGAGACGACAGAAGATGCAGGCAAGATATATTTGACGGTGGCCGTAGAAGATACCGGGGTGGGGATTGATAAAAATAACCACCATAAGATTTTCTCTGCCTTTACCCAGGAAGACAGCGGTATCAGCGCTGAGTTTGGTGGCACAGGACTTGGCTTGTCAATTTGTAAAAACCTCTGTGAATTGATGGGGGGACAAATTGGCTTTGAGTCGCAAAAGAACATTGGTAGCAAATTTTCATTTACCTTACCGTTTGCTTTGGATACGGCAAAGGCTAAACCTCACAACAACCTGTTGGACGGATATCGGTTTGAGCTGCATGTGGCTGATGGGCGGGAGCGTAGTTTCCTTTCACATGTCATTACTAAGTATGGCGGTACCTTGGTGGAACGTAACGGTGAGTATCTGGTTGTGGATCATAATCATCCGCATATTGAAAACCTGACTGATACCAAGGCATATTCTCGCACTATCGTTCTGTACAGTGAATTTACCCAACAAAATATCGCTCGTGGGTGTTTGGCGAAACTGGTTAAACCTATTCGTTTGGGTCATTTTTTGTCTGTATTTGATCAGAATGCGATAGAAAAAATGCTTAAAAATCAGCATCAGGTGCATGTCCCCAACATACAACATCATGCGCACAATGATTTCAGCGGTGTGACAGTGATGATTGTTGATGATAACCAAATTAACCGAGAAGTTGCCCGGGGGATCCTGCATGGTATCGATGCAGATGTGGTGACATACCAATCTGGCCATGAAGCCTTGAGTGCCTTGCTTAATTTTGAAAAAAACAACCAGCCGGTATTCGCTGTTTTGATGGATTGTAATATGCCAACAATGGATGGGTATCAGGCAACGCGTCTAATTAGAGAAGGGAAAGGAGGCGAGTCTTTTCGCCATATTCCGGTGATTGCAATGACAGCAAATGCGATGTCGGGGGAGCGGGAGCGCTGTCTGGCGGCAGGCATGGATGACTATGTGACCAAGCCCATACAGCCTAAGCTACTGTTTGATGTATTGTCTAAGTTTATGTCATATCAAAAACCGGATGAACGGCAAATGCACAGTTTGCCCGACAGCCATACTTCAGAAGAGACAGAGGGCCAGAGTGCGTCAAATCAGGGGGGGTTGGTGTCTGATTTAGCGGGTCAAGTACTTGATGTAAGTGGCACCATCGAACGATTGCAGGGTGACATTGAGTTATATCAGCAAATCTGCAGGTTGTTTTACGACGCTGCGTCAGAGAAGTTATTAGCACTGAAAGAACACTGTGATGAGCTTGCCCATGCTCAGGTCAAGCAGGTCAGCCATGCATTGCGAGGACAAAGCGGTGACATCGGTGCTCAAAGGCTAACCCAGTTACTGGCTAAGCTGGAAGAGAAGGCGGATCAGCAAGACGGTACCGATTATGGTGTTTTGGTGGAGTGCATTTCTGTCCAATTTGAGGCGCTTGAACAAGCGCTCCAGAATGAGGTGTTTGAAACGTCGGCCGTACCGAAGAGAAGTAACGAGAGTTAATACGCAATGATTCAATAGCAGGGAGTTATCTGCAAATGCAAATAACCAGACGGCGGACCAGACTAAGATGAGTGATGTGACAAAACACTCAGATGGGGCTCTAAGAGAAAACAGACCTCTTTGGCAGCTTATTTGGCCTTTGTTGCTTGTCATTGTGCTGGGCGCCATGGGTGGTTGGTATAGTCACCAATCCCATTTGCAACGTATTGATGCTCGAATAAAAGGTGCTATGGCAGATGATCTGACCCGTCTTACTCAGGCGATGGAAGAGCGAATGGCCTTGTATCGTTATGGACTGGCGGGAATGCGTGGTGCTATTCAGACAGTGGGGGCGCAGAACTTTACTTACGATCGTATGCAGCGCTACACAAGCAGTCGCTATCACGAACGAGAGTTCCCGGGAGCGCGAGGGTTTGGGTTTATTCGCTTTGTTCCCACTGAAAGCAAAGCGGAGTTTGTTCAGAGCACCCGACAACAAAGGCCTGATAAGCAGTTTAGCATTAAACAAATAACACCACATGAACAAAGCCTGTATGTGATCCAGTTTATTGAGCCTGAATCGCGTAACAAGCAGGCAGTAGGCCTGGACATTGGCTCAGAAGCTATGCGTCGGATTGCGGCGACTGAAGCCGCCAGACGCGCTGCAGTTACATTAACTGCGCCAATCACCTTAGTACAGGCAAATCAAAAAGCGCAGCATGGCTTTTTGATACTTATGCCAGTGTATACACAAAACGATATCCCTAAAAATTCCACGGAGCGCATGGCTCAACTTGCAGGCTGGAGTTACAGCCCGATCCTCATTGATGAAGTGCTGGACTCGCTGAAAGGAATTAAGCGTAACCTGGTCCTCAATGTCAGGGATGTCGACCGTCAGAATAGCACTTTGTTCTTTAGTCACGGAGAGCTGCAAGCAGAACTGAGTCAGTATCGAGTCCACAGTGTTAGTCAGCTGTATGGCAGGACTTGGCGGCTGGAACTCAGCCCCACCACAAATTATATCGAGGCACTGGGGTTACCGAGTCAATACAGAGCGGCGCGAGAAGCGGTGATGATCACACTGGCATTAATGCTGGTGGTGTTTTGCGTGCAGCTGCTGATATTACGTGTGCACCAGTCTAAAGCACATCAGCTGGATTTATCTGAAACACGGGAAAAAGCCCTGTCAGAGGCCAATGCGGTGCTGGAACAAAAAGTACTTGCCCGAACAGCTGAAATAGAACAGGTGGGGGTATTGCAGCGCAGTATTTTAGCCAGTGCGACCTACTCAGTGATAGCAACCGATGTTCAGGGAGTGATCACGGTTTTTAACCCGGCAGCGGAGAAGCTATTGGGTTACAAAGCGCAAGAGATGATAGGTAAATGCACACCCGCAGTGTTTCATCTGGAGCTGGAAGTGGCACAGCGCGCAGAACAATTAACAGCAGAACTGGGTTATTCTGTTGAGCCCGGCTTTGAAGCTTTTGTCGCAAAAGCACGTCTTGGCAAAAACGATGTAAACAACTGGACTTATGTCAAAAAGAGTATGCAATTGACGCCGGTGCGCCTGAGTGTGTCGCGCCTTCAGGACAACCATGGTAAGTTGGTTGGCTTTTTGGGGGTTGCTTACGACCTGACTGAACAGTTGGAGCATGAACAGGCACTGGCGGAAGCGAAGCAAGTGGCCGAGCATGCAACGCGGGCCAAATCAGAATTTTTGGCCAATATGAGCCATGAGATACGCACGCCCATGAATGGCTTGTACGGCACTTTACAGCTATTGAGTGAAGAGACACTATCAGGCAGAGCCAGGGAGTATCTGGATAAAGCCACTTATTCGGCCAAGGCATTAATCACCATAATCAATGATATTCTGGACTTTTCTAAGATTGAGGCAGGAAAACTCTCATTGGAGGTTCGGCCATTCAATTTGACGGAATTAATTAGCCATATTCAGGCAGACTTGCAGGCTGTGGCCGTTCAGAAAGGGATTTATCTGAGTGTTGTTGAGCATTCTGGTCATGCCTGCTGGGAAGGGGATGCCGTCAGGGTTCGACAAATACTCCTCAACTTAATCTCTAATGCGATTAAATTTACTCAAAAAGGAGGAGTGGATCTTGAAATCGAGGAGGTACAGGGCGAACCCGGTGTAGTGTTTAGTGTGCGCGATACAGGCGTGGGCATCGGTAAAGAAGCATTAGGCCGGCTGTTTCAGCGTTTTGAGCAGGCCGACAAGTCCACGACTCGCAAGTTCGGGGGAAGCGGGCTGGGGCTATCCATTACGCATTCTCTGGTTGAACTGATGGGGGGCACCATTGAGGTGCAAAGTATGGAAAACGTGGGCAGTGTTTTTACGGTGTACCTGCCACTTGAGAAAAGCGCACAGTCGCAGGCCGAGTTGTCCGAGGATGGGATCGTACTCCCAGATCTAACGGGTGTGCGGGTGTTAGTCGCAGAAGACAATGAAATTAACCAATTGGTGGTTCACGCGTTGCTCAACAAATGTAATGCAGACATCACTATGGTATGGAACGGTCAAGAGGCTGTCGAGCAGGTAGCGCAGCAGTGCCCGGAGTTTGTGTTAATGGATATCCAGATGCCTGTGATGGATGGGGTCGAGGCATGTAAACTCATAAAACAGCAACACCCGGCATTGCCAGTGATAGCCCTGACTGCTAATGTGTTAACCGAAGACAGGCAAAAGTATCAGCATGCAGGTTTTGATAGCTATATTGCAAAACCAATTGAACAAAAAGTGCTTTGGCAGGTGATTTCAGCGTATGCACCGAAACCTAATAGAATGTTGGGTCGGCTGAAATCCCTATAATGAGCTATGATAGTAGTACCCTCGTTAATTAACTCAGGCAGTCCGACCTGTCTTAGTGTGGGTGTAGAGTGGCAGAACCCTGGGTAAACGGGATGGAATTCGATGTTTGAAATTGTACACAGTATCGAGAGTTGTACGGTATTGGTGGTGGATGATGCAAAAGTGATCCGCAAGTTAGTGAGTGCGATATTAAAGCCTGTTTGCCGCACGGTAAGTTTTGAAAGTGCAGAAACCGCTTTAAAAGTGTGCCACAAAATTAAACCTGATTTGATCATTATGGATATTAATCTGGAGGGAATGTCCGGGCTCGAAGCGTGTAAAGCCATTAAAGCACAACCCGAACTGGCCGACATTCCTGTGATCTTTATTACTGCAAGCCAGGAACCCCAAGTACAGGAAAAGTGCTGGGATGCAGGCGCCGTCGATTTCATCGAAAAGCCCCTAGTTGCCAGTACGCTGGTTAAACGGATCTCCACCCATCTGAAGTACAAAGTACAGGCGGACATTCTCACCAACCAATCCTTCGTCGATGGCCTGACAGAATTATATAACCGCCGTTTTTTCGATATTGAAATTGATCGCCTGTTAAAGGATAGCCTGCGTCGGCGAGTGCCACTGGCATTACTGCTTATTGATATCGACTACTTTAAAAAATTTAATGACAGTCAGGGGCACCTCGAAGGGGACAGAGCGTTGAAAGACGTGACCCGACAAGTGTCGCTGTGTACTCAGCGCCCGGTCGATCTGGTGTGTCGTTATGGTGGTGAAGAAATCGCGGTGTTGTTGCCCGATACTTCAGTACATAGCGCGCAGGAATTTGCCTCTAAGGTTGTGCAAAGTGTGGCAAAGCTCGCCATTGCTCATCCAACATCGCCCCATAACTTTGTCACTGTGAGTGTTGGCTTGTCCTGCACGGGCAGTGCAAAAGCCACTACGCCGGCCAAGCTGATTGAGCAAGCTGATGCTGCTTTGTACAATGCCAAAGAATCTGGGCGAAATCAGTATCAAGCCAGTATGGCTGTCCCCTCTTACTAATACCAATTTCACTTAATACCTGGTCCATTTGAAGGAGTAAATAGGACGCTAACAGCGTTAAAAATTTTTCATTTAGAACAACTAAATAGCAAAATTTTTGCCTTGTTATCGACTATATTTTCTCGCCTCAAAATAGAACACTTAACTAAGCAAATTGGTATTATTTCCGCCGGGCTAGTGCCTTACTGTCTGGTGTATCTTGACAATAATCTGGTACACAGTGCACGTGCTGCACTGTCCAATTTATCGCCGAAGAGCTCAAAGAAAGAGATGTTTTTACGTTTTATATAGCCAATGCAAACCAGTAAGAGCAGCAACCATATTAGCTGGTTTTGCCAGGCATTCAGTGCCCACTGTCCTTGCCAGGTAAATCCGGTGTTGTTGAATGGGTAAAAGTACTGGATGGGCCATTGATAGCCATCCGGCCCTTTAGAACCAATTAAGTCAGTGAATAAATGCAAATGGATGGCGATAAACGACATCAGCCAAACGCACCCTCGCCGGGTACGTGCCAGCAATCCAGCACAGGTTGCAATACCTATCGCAAACAACAGGTTGTGGGCATAGATATGATGCCATTGTTGATAGTATCGGGTTGTCCCTGAGAGCCAGTCAATGAGCAATCCGGCACCGTCAAGATCTGGGGTTAAGCCCGCGACAGTAATGAGTATACGTTCACGTTTTGTAGTCAGTGTGCTGGCACCACATAGCCAGCTCATCATCAGGTGTGCACTGGGTGTCATAGGGCCCCTTTGATTAATATGTTTGTCTGGTTTTGTTTTTCGACCGTTCAAATTGAGTGAAGCGGTGCGTCCCCTTTCTGGATGATCCCATCAAGCTTTGCTGGTTGTCCATTTATATGAGGTAAAGTCGTCCATTTACTGTGAAAACACGACCAAAACAAATTGGATAATGGGGGCCAGATAAGATGCGGGGCAGTTGGAGAATGAGAGACGAGCTAGTCAGAATGAGTCACTTAATTTGTGGGATTAGTATAAACTAGCCTTATATTGGACTTAATACAGCAGTAAAAATGAGCTCAGCGCTACCCATTCAGGCCGTCTACAATGAACTAGTCTCGCAATTAACTACGCAGCCCCGTGTTTTGTTACAGGCCCCTCCAGGTGCTGGTAAGTCCACCAGGCTGCCGTTACAGCTCATGTTGGATGGGCATTTTAAGCGTATCATTATGCTAGAACCCAGGCGTCTTGCAGCACGTAATATTGCGGGCTTTCTTGCCGCACAGCTGGGGGAGTCTGTGGGTGAGCGTGTGGGGTTGCGGATCCGTCAGGAGGTCAAAGTCTCAGCTCGCACTCAGCTTGAAATTGTCACTGAAGGTACATTAACGCGTTTGCTGCAGGCTGACCCTGAACTGGATGGCGTTGATTTGCTCATTTTTGATGAATTTCATGAGCGCTCTTTGGCGGCAGATACCGCGCTGGCGTTTGCGCTCGAGTCGCAGATGGCGTTGCGCGATGACCTGCACGTGCTGGTGATGTCGGCGACGCTGGACAGTGAACGGTATCAACAATTTCTGGCATGTCCTCTGGTGCGCTCTGATGGGCGCAGCTTCCCCATTGATGAAATTTATGTGCCGTTAAAAGATGAACGCCGTTGGCTGGAACACATCCCGGCAATGGTACGTCAGGCCTTAAAAGATCAGACTGGCAGCATCTTAGTGTTCTTACCCGGACAAAAAGAAATTCGTTATGTTTCAGACGCGTTGCGGGATATCTTTAATGCTCAGCCGGAACTGATGTTAGCCACACTGTCAGGTGATCAGGACAAACAAGCTCAGCAGGCTGCCATTGAGCCAGCACCAGCGGGCATGCGCAAAGTGGTGCTGACGACAAATGTTGCCGAGACTTCCCTGACCATAGAAGGGATCCGCATCGTTGTAGACAGCGGCAAGCGCCGGGCTGCTCACTATAACTTGCGCACAGGTGTCAGTGAGTTGGTGACACAGTCCATTTCACGTAGTTCAGCGGTGCAACGTGCTGGGCGTGCAGGCCGTATTGAGGCTGGGGTAGTATACCGTTTGGGCAGTAAGGCCTTGTTTGAGCGTCGCGATGCCCATGACCGGGCGGATATTTTGTGTAGTGACCTGAGTGGTCTGATGTTGGAAGCTAAGGTGTGGGGCAGTGAGGTAACTGAACTGGCCTTGCTGGATGCGCCGACAGAGGCTCAGCTGTCTAAAGCACAAGCTTTGTTGCGCAGCCTGGAGTTAATTGATGACCGTGACCGCGTCACTGTGCTGGGCAAACAGGTTCAGTCATTGGGCGCAGACCCCAGATACGGACATATGTTATTAAAGTCAAAAGCGCTTGAAGCCGATTACCCGGGAATAACTCGCCTGGGCTGTTATTTTATCGCGTTGCTGGAAAGCCGGGTGTCAGTGTCTGCTGAGTTGAGTATCGCATTGCAACAGCAAGCGCTAAAACCACATGGTGCTTTTCGTCAGCAGCTGTCATATTGGTTGCGTCGGGCACAACTGCAGCAAGCACAAGGGGAGCTGGCGGTTGAGCATCTGCCAGTCGTGATTGCGCTCGCGTTTCCCGATCGGCTTGCAAAACGTCGCGGGCAGGGCTGGGTATTAGCCAATGGTGCCGGGGTGAATGCACACAAAGAATACTGGCTGGATGCCAATTATCTGGCGATTGCCGATCTCGGCGGCCACAAAGGGCAGCAAATCTTCAGTGCAACGGCATTTGAACCTAAACAGTTATACACTGCGTTGCCCTATTTGTTTACTGAGCAGGATGTGTGTGAGTTTGAGCAAAAGTCAGGGCAGTTTATCCATGAACACCGCATTTGTCTCGGTCACTGGGTGTATCTTGCAAAACCCGCAACGGGGCCGGTCGACACAGCATTACGCACTCAAGCCTGGCTAACTCTGGTGCGTCAGCAGGGGTTGCTGATTTTTAATGCCTATGTAGATTGTGAAGATTTGCTAACCCGAATGACGCTGGCTCAGCGGCTCTACCCGGAGGAGTTTCGGGCTCTGGATGAACAGAGTTTGCTGAAGCATCTTGAGTCTTGGCTTGGTCCCTATTTAGATAATATTAAGCAATTACCTCAGTTGAAAAAACTCGATCTTCATGCTGCTTTGTTAAGTACACTGGAATGGTCTCAGCAGCAGCGTCTTAATGCGTTACTCCCTCAGCGTATTACGGTGCCTAGCGGATCAAATATACGTATTCAGTATCAGCTTGATGGACCCGCACGTCTGGCGGTAAGGATGCAGGAAGTATACGGCATGAGTCACAGCCCTGTGTTATGTGAAGGGCGTTTACCTGTGCTGATGGAGTTGCTCTCACCCGCTCAGCGGCCGCTGCAACTGACTCAGGACTTAGCCCACTTCTGGCAATCCAGCTATCGTGAAGTACAAAAAGAAATGAAAGGACGCTATCCAAAACACTTCTGGCCGGATGATCCCGCAACTGCTCAGGCTACCAATCGGGTAAAGAGTCGTATGTAGACTTAATTCTGATTAGTGTTACGAACTTTTGATTAAGCTTGTTGCTACCTGTGTGCCGGATAATGGGTTAACTAAGGTTTTTGTTAAATTGTTGCTTTATTTGCAATTTTATTGATGTGTGCTAGTCTAAAAAGTCTAATCAGACTGTGTTTCGGGTGCATGTGAAGTTAAAACACTTGCTCATTGCCACCTTCATTTTAGTGACGGCATTCCCTTTGTTTATCGGACTGTATTCTCTCAACAGTTACACGGGTGTGCAGTATCGTGAGCAGGTCAAGTCCCACCTGAGTGCGATTTCGCAAATCGCTAAGCTACGGATACTGGCGGGGGTAGAGCGCGCAAATGACAATGTGGCGCAAATAGCCAGCAGAACGCAATTACGTCGGTCGCTGGCACAATGGAATGATACTCGCAGTGATCTGGCACTTGTGCAAATTACCCGGATCATTAATGATGCAGCCTTAGATAGATCCTATCTCAAAAGTATAGGGGTGTTTGATCAACGGGGTCAGTTCGTGACCGCGACCAATGGGTTTGAACGGCTCGATAATCTGGTCTCAGCCCAATTTGAAGATCGCCCCGTTCGTCTTGAGCAGCATCAAGGTGTGGTGCAACTAAGTCGGGTTGCCCCGTTATTGTTAGACGGACGATTAACCGGTTATGTGAAAGTGGACTTTTCCACTCAATTTCTGAACCAACTGGTGAGAGATCGCACGGGACTGGGTCAGACAGGCGAATGGCTGATTGCAATGCACAACAGCAATGGTGATGCCTTATTTGCGACGCCTTTGAAATATGACCCCAAGGCTGCATTCACACGTACAGTACCCTTTACCCAAGGCACAGTGCCCATTATTCAAGCTCTGTCAGGCAACGAACTGGTTCTTGAAGAGGCGCCTGATTATCGTGATGTTCCTGTGTTGGCGTCAACCCGCTACATCGAGCAGTTAGACTGGGGGTTGGTAGCCAAAATAGATGAAAGTGAAGTGAATGCCATGGTGCATGCCAATCGCTCTGTTATCTATGCCGCTCAGTTGGGTATTGTCTTTTTGGCCGTGATTGTCGGGGTTGGCCTGTCGACTTATATTTCTCAGCCTATTGAGAACCTAAAATCTCATATTGAGAAAGTCACTCATGATGGTGAATTGAGCGACCCACCAAGAGTGACGCATGGCTGGCAGGAAGTCCGAGAGCTGACCGCTCACTTTAGTTATATGATGCATTCACTTAAGTCTCTGAATGAAAATCTGCAAGATAGAATTGATGAGCGCACCGCTGAGCTAACGAAGGCCAATGCTTTGTTGGAGAAAACAGCGAACCAGGATCCTTTGACGGGCTTGTTCAACCGGCGCTTTTTTACATTACGCTTTGAGCAGGAGTTGGATCGGTCATCTCGTTATGGGTGTTTGTTTGCACTGGTGCTGCTCGACATTGATCATTTTAAGCAAATTAATGATCAGTGGGGTCACGATATCGGTGATGAAGTACTCAAGGAAGTTGCGCGGTTCTTACTGGTGTCCAGTCGTAGTTCCGATATGGTTGCCCGTATTGGGGGTGAAGAGTTTTGTATTTTGATCCCTGAATGTGAACAGGATCAAGTGGCCATTTATTTAGAGCGTCTGCGTTGTGATCTGACGGAGTTGAATTTCACTGCCAAAGATACACGGTTCACTATTTCAGCAAGTTTTGGTGTGGCATTTTATCAACCCGGGGTGCGCAGTGGTAAAGTGATGTTAAAACAAGCGGATGACGCATTGTATGATGCAAAACGTACGGGGCGAAATCGAGTATGTGTTTACCAGGAGCAGCATCATACTTAGCCTGCATTTTACACTCATGGTTTAACTAGTCACCATGAGCACATATCTTCATAGTTGTCATTTCAGCTTGAAATTGCATTTTGTCGCATGATATTTCAAAGCAGTACCTTTAATATTAATATTTTCATGGTAACTTAGCTTTGGACGTATATTGTCAATATAGTCTGGCCAAAATGTATCTTGGTTACAATTGTGTTAATTTAGGTTTGCAAGTTTGGTTCTGCTTGTTTAACATGATTGTAGCACGTGGCTAAGACTGTTCTATCTTAAAAAGAAACGTAAGGAAAAGCCCATGAAAGCTTCTATCAATCGAAATGGTCATCGCTTAGGTGTGAAATCAAAAAAGCTTAAGCAGTTAACCAATCTTAATTTATCACAGGAACAGCTAGCTGAAGTCGTTGGCGGTGGCGGGGGATCTGATGGTGCCCAACCTACACGCCCCTTTCACTCTGCTCCTTATTGTTGCTAGTAGAGTTTTTACATAAAGGATTGAGCATGAATGAATTTTATATCGTGGCGGGGTGGGGAATACGCTTTCTTGAACTGATTGTTGTGCTTTTTGTACTCTTTTCGCTCAGGAAATATAGCTTTAGCTTGTTTTTTGGTGGGAAGTCGAGTTTAAAAACACCTGCCGATCATAAAATGCATTCATGTTTTTTAACTGCGCTTGCCGTACTGGTTTTTCATGCCATCAGTGGTAGTTTAGCTACGTATATGTTGGACATAGAGGCGGGTAATCAGTTGGTGATCAAGCTGTATTACTTTGTGATAGTGTGCACAACCGCTGCTTATGCTGCCACTTTGTATTTACTTCATGTTATCAGAGGGTGCCATTTCGTCAGAGTGGCTCGGTATAGCCTGTATATTACCTTATTCCTGATGTTATTAAACGCAGCACAGCTGGTCTTGAGAGGGTATCTGGGGAATGATCTGTTGTACTCTATATACGGTCCTGCAACTGTGATTGCAAATCTGTGTGAGTGGCTGATTGTCGCCAAGTATCCGTTTTATAAATTTATGGAAACCCGGATCCGGCAGGAGGCTTAAACATGTTGCTACTCGTTCTTACCTCTTTGGCTATTTTTTTGATGCTTGGTATTATTATAGGCGCTTGTATTCAGGGCGCTCAATTACATGGGCCAGAGCAAAAAGTGCAGGACTTTTTTACGCGTTTTCGTGCTGAAGAAGACACTAAACAAGAGCTATATGAATCCGCATACAGGATTGTGATGGATTTGGGTGAGGCGCTGGATGAAGAAGATATTATTGCGCAATGTGACGCTGTGCGCAGTGCTCACGATAGAGCGCGTGCATTTAAAGCCTACGCGAAGGATCAACCGATACCCGAGCCTTCAAGAACAGCTAGACAAGGGCTGAAGGTGGTCAAGTAAGCGCATTAAGGCGCTGACCTACAGCAGCAGATCAGCGCATTCTTTCGTTCGCCTAAAATGTAATGATGGTTGATACGGCTTCTTCTTCAGCCGTTTCTATCGACATTTTAATGGTCCGTTTTTGCCAGTCTATATCCAGCATGCCATAGTTACTACCCGACTTATTGATTAAGTGGCGGTTGCTGGTGGTGAGATCTGCGATGTTTTTGCTGACAACGCCAACCTGACCTGTCGGTATGGTTGCGCCACTGGCAGCACAATTACCCCATTCACCTTTAACGCCATTGCCGCTCTCATCGACTTCGGTGTAACACCAGGGTTTGTCATGATCCCGGGTAATACACCCTTGATAGGTTACCGCGGCATATTTAGCAGGGAATTTGCACTGTTTGTTGTAGTTACCGTCTCCTTTGGTATCGGCATAGACAGGTAAACGTAACGGGTTTTCGATGTGATATGGCCAGTTTTGTCCAAATCCGGAAGCAGTGACCTCATAAACTCTGGCCATATTTCCATATTCACTGCTGGCAGGGATCTCTTTTTGTAATAATTCACCCCAGTGTTGGTCGCCAGATAAGAAGATCACTGCTTTTGCATTACCCGCATTGATTGACTTTTGTACTAACCTAAGCAGGCGTTCGCGCTCCAGAGGCACTTCAGCCCAGGATTCATAACTTGTACCCGACATGTCGGATTCCTGTAGGTTGCTTAATGCCTGTTCGAACTTTTTACCATCTCCATAGGCACAATAGCTATTCCGACTGCGACCCTGATACAAAGGTGGCAGGACCTGTATCCCACTGGCAATTAACTTAATTTCGGATGGCTTGCTAAGCTCTTTTTCCAGCCATTGCCACTGTTGTTCACCCAAGATGGTCGTTGCGTCACCTTCACAGGCTCCATAGCTGGAAAAGGTGGGTGAGCGAAAGTAACGCGCATCTAGCGTGATCACATGCGTTTGCTCTCCTTTTTGTCCCAGCATTTTCGCTTCATAGATACCTGCCTGACCATTGAGCCTGGGATCGTCCGCCTTGGCATCAAAATGGCGTAAATATTCCAGTTGGCTCTCGGCACGTTTAGGATAGTGTTTACCATCATTGTTACGGCCAAAGTCGTGATCATCCCAGGTTGCCATAACCGGTATTTCAGCAGCAAGAAACTTTTGATAGTCTGAATTACGCTTCTTATCATCATATTTTTGGCGCATTGTACTCATGTCTTCGGTGTCTGCGTAAATATTGTCACCTAGCCAGAAAAATAAGTCAGGCTTATGTCCTATCAGGCGTGCCAGAGCAGCAGGCATGTCGCCTTTTGTTTTAAAGCAAGAACCCAGCGCGACACGATCCAGGCGCTTCTCTGGTTGCGGATGCGTGTGACTCATCAGGGGATCAGGCGTTTGTGTCGCGCACTCTTCCCAGCTTCCCTGCTCGTCAACATAACACCAGGGGCCACTGTGATTACGTGTAGAGCAGCCGTAAAACTGCTCGCCCTGATAGTTGGAGGGGGTCTTACAGCTTTTCCCGGAGACTGTAGTAAATACGGGGATGGTTTCAATCCGGACATTGCCCCAGCTGGAGCCATCAGTGGCTTGCTTAAGGTAACACCACTGACTACCTGAGTTATTTTTATCCGTTGTGCCCTGATAACTGGCACCCATATAGCTAAATGTGTTCTGACACTGGTCGTAATGCACCTCTGGGGCGCTCAGTGCATGGAAACTGCCAAATACAGTGCTGATGCTGAGCAGTAAGCGTATTGTCTTCATTATTTTACCTGGTATTAACGCAAGCGAAGTAAACAAGTTGCGCTTGCAAGTTCTGTGTGTATTTCCTTTGTTAATTCAACCCAGATGTTCTTTGCAATTTGCAAGTTTTGGTGCACGGGAAGCCTCGTCCTATTGAGGAAGGCGCAATTTTAGAGACAAGATGTGAAATAATGTTTTCAACTTTATGTCAAAATAAAGTTGATTGGCGCTTTTGATTTTATTGTTGAGGATTTTTGTTTACTGGAGGTGTTGAGTGAATTAGTGCTTAAAGTAAAAGAGCGAGGGGGTGTGGAGTCGCCCATTTTTTGTGTCTAAAAGGTGTGTTTTGTATATAGCTTGGTTTTTATTGTGTCTTTTTTGTTTTTATGAATTTCTTCATTGCTACCTTTGAATGACTTGAGGCCCTTCATGGCAATCTTAAATGATTGGCAATGAGGTCTGAAGGCAATAACTTATTATAAAATATTAGATTGATTGAGAAGTGAGTAGTTACTTTTAATGGCTGAGTGATGTCATTTTTTAGTTTTACTTTATTGTTGAGTTAATCCGAATGTTCAATATTATTTAATAGGTTTTTTAAAATTTTTAATGGGTATTTTTTGTCCTTTTTGGTTTGCTTAATTTGATTTTATTAAATAATTAAAATGACGTTGTCATTAAAGAGATAAAACTTAAAAACTGAGCAAAGAAGAGCAACTGCCGCTCAAAGAGACACGTCGTGATTGTTGTAGGTGGTGGCTGGTATACCCAGACAGGATGTTATGAGGACGGTTGTCAGCTGAGATAAGGTTTTGCATTTTAAATGTTCATTTTCTGAGTCTTAAATACTTGGCTCACTTTGATAGTTCTGGTGGCTCATTTGGTTATCTGCAATCCTATTTTAGTAAGGGAACGAAATTTATAGAGTAAGTTAATGTTCATTTATGCTTAGAGGGGCGCTTTATTTAATTAAAAGGAAATTAGTTATGAAACTAAAAGTGAAAGAAAAAATTAAAAAGCCTCTATGACACTATGAGTTTCAATGTGAAAGAAATGATGAAGCTCGCGGGGTGGTACTGGGACTTCTGCATGAATAGGTGCTGAGAAGTACCTTGCCAAACATTGTAATCATCACTTCAGCACGCCTTAATTGGTCATACCTGATTGACATCAAAAACTAATTATTAATTACTAGTATCAAAGTATTAAAAGGTGTAGGTTGAACCTGCATCTAATTAATTTTAATAACTAAATTCATGTCTAAGATGGCGTGCTTGTGGAAGTCACATCTCCATAGTGTTGCGCTATTGTAGTTTGACATGGTGTATTTGCTGCTGCTGACGTACCAAATTGCTGATTTTCAAAGGGGTTAAGTCGCAGTGGCTGTGGTTTGCATTGGCCTATCCCCCCTGCCCGGAATAGGTTTGCTTTGTACTGTAGGAGTTCACGTGCAATTAAAAAACCGTCTTAGTATCGTTGCTGTTCTGCTAGCTGTTGTCCCCTTACTTATTACCTGTTTTGTTATCGGTGTTTTGGCCTACCAGGAAGGAAAAGCCGCCGTGACGAAGGAAATCGAAAATAACCTGGTTTCACGTCGTAACGCGATGCAAGCTCAGGTTGAACGTTACTTTAAAACTATCTCGGATCAGGTGGTAACACTGGCGGGATCTACTATGGTGGTTGACGCCAGTCGGGCTTTTTCTGCTGCATTTGCGAGTTATCCCCGCGCCCGGGAGGCTGAATTGTCTCTGAGCCGCTTCTATGAAACTCAGTTTATTGACCAATATAGACAAAAAAATCCTGGTGACAGCCTCAGCGCGAATAGCCTTTTTACGCGACTGAGCCCGACTGCGCGTGGGCTACAAAGCCACTATATTGCGGCTAATCCCAATCCGTTAGGGAGCAAAGATCAACTGCTGGATGCAGGGGATAACAGCACCTATAGTGCCGTACACCGCCGTTATCACAAAGCACTGCGCGAGTTTCAGGCACGTTTTGGCTTCTACGATGTGTTTATTACCAATCCTCAGGGTGATGTGGTGTATTCCGTATTTAAGGAGCTCGACTTCGCAACATCACTGACCAACGGTCCATTTCGCGAGTCTGGTTTAGCACGTGCCTATGAAGCAGCCCGTACCCAGCATGTACGTGAAGGACACTTTATTGACTTTAGCCCCTATATGCCCTCTTACAATGCCGCGGCAGGGTTTATCAGTTCTGCAATTCTGGCTGATGACGGCACTTTACTGGGGACTTTGATATTTCAACTGCCTGTGGATGAAATTAACCGTATGTTGACATTAAATGGGCAATGGCATGAGCAAGGGCTGGGTGACAGTGGCGAGCTTTATTTGGTCAATCAAAATAAAATATTGCTAAATAACAGTCGATTTTTTGTGGAAGATCCGGGTGGCTTTATTGCTCAGCTCAGATCATTTGATGTCGACAAAGACATGGTGGATAACATTGAACAGCAACATACCACCATAGGCACATTGCGAATTGACTCTCCGGGCACTCGGGCTGCGCTGTCAGGTCAGAGCGGCTTTGCCATTTTCTCTGACTACCGGGCTGTTTCGGTGGCATCGGCTTACGCGCCGTTAGAAATCGACGGGCTACACTGGGCGATCGTGAGCGAAATTGATGAAAGCGAAGCGTTTGCCATGATTTCTGAGCTAAAGTATTCCGTGCTTCGATCCTCAGTATTATTTGTGTCTGTGGCGGCAATCATAGCCAGTGTGGTGGGTTTCTTTGTTGCTAACCGGGTTACACGGCCTGTTATTGCTGCCAGTAATGCGATCCGTGGTATCGCAGATAATAACGATTTCAGGTTGCGTGCGCCCGATGAGGGTGATGATGAGATCCGCGATTTAAGCCGTTCGGTCAATAGCCTGGTTGAGCGGTTGCAGCAAAATTTTGCAGACTTATTGCACAGTGCTCATATGCTCAAAGAAATGTCGACGGCGCTGTCAGAGCGGGTCGCGGGACTGATTGACGGGGTGAATAAGCAGTCTCAGGATTGTGAGCAATCGGCGACTGCCGGGCAGCAAATGCAGCACACAGTTCAGGAGGTGGCAAGCAGTGCGCTGAATACCTCGGAGCAGACCCAGCAGGTAAGTACACTGACTTCTCAGACTAATCAGCTGGTGGAGCACTGTGCTGATGTCTCGGAACAGTTGGCCGAGGAGATGGATAAAGTCGGTGAAGTGATGAATGGGTTGTCGTCTCAGAGTGAACAGATAGGCAGTGTGCTGGATGTGATCCAGGCCATTGCTGAACAAACCAACTTACTGGCATTAAATGCAGCTATTGAGGCGGCGCGAGCCGGTGAATCAGGACGCGGGTTTGCGGTGGTCGCAGATGAAGTTCGTGGCCTGGCTCAGCGTACTCAGCAGGCGACAGAAGAAATTGAACAGATGATCAAATCGCTGCAAAGTGGGGTTGGTGAAGCACGTCAGTCAGTGCAACAAAGTCGTGAGCGCTCTGTTGATAATGCTCAGACATCTGAACGGGCAAAGGGGTCCCTGATCGATGTGTCTGATGCGATTGAGCAGATTGTGGCTATGAATACACAGGTGGCGACTGCGGCGGAGGAGCAGTCGGCGGTGGTTGCACAGATCAGTCAAGCCATCAGTGCCATCAGTGAAGAAGCCAATGGTAATTTGGAACGTAGCCAGGATATTGACGACCGATCACAACATTTGGCGAAGTTAGCCGTACAATTAGACGACATTCTGGCGCGTTATCAAGTGTGATTTTTTCACATCAGCCAGAGTGCAGTGAGCGGGTGCAAAATACCGCATCAGCTCACCTCTTATTACGGGGAGGATCTTTGGCGATATAGGAGGTTTCACCCATAGGCCGGTATTGACTGGGTTTATCTATCTGAATGGCAGCCAGACGTTGATATAAATGGGGGATCAGCAAATGCGTAAAGCGGCCACCATCATGTATTGTGCTGTCCAGCCAGGCATTGAGTTCAGCAGGGTCGGGTGGCAGGATCAGAGGGCTGGCTTTATCATGATAGCAGCGCAGCTTAGGATGTGCTGGCAAGGTGATGACTGAGCAGGAGTAGTGCTTTTGCCCGCTGTCCGGGTGGTACCACACTTTATATAATCCGCCTAAACATAACGCCCCGTCTGCGGCGATAAAATCGTAATAATGTTGTGGTTTACCCTGTGCAAACTGGGTTTCGCCAAAGCCTTTTACCACGATAATACAACGACTGTAGTGAAACGGCTGATAGGCAGCACTGCCTTTGACATGCAGTTTGTCATAGCGGCTATTGAATGAGGTGTATTTAGATGGCTTAAAGCCTTGCCCGGGCTGTGGATCCAGTAATAGCCACCAGGTTGCGTTGCTGAGTTGTCGCTGACCGTTTTCTTCATGCACAATACTGATGCTGTCAGTTGCCTTTTTAAAACGGCCAAAGTGCATTGTCTCTTTGGGGTTTGCAATACCTAACCCTGCTAATACCTCGATCACAAAAGGATCATCGGTGATATTTAATCGTCCACACATACTATGCTCCTGTTGTCTTAATTACTTTAGCTGACTTTGAATGTAACTGCTTGATCTGGATTAAGTATTTTATGCTTTTCGGATACCTTAACGCGCCTGTCTGGTACGCGTCGCTCACAGCATGCTTGCACTTTGCTCAACAGTAATTATACTGTATAAATATACAGTTTGAGGTGTGTTATGAGTAATTTAATCGAACTATTAGAACGTCAGGATCTGGTATGGCAGGGGGCAGGGCTTGCAAAGCGCCAACAGCAGCAGCGGGCTGTCACTGCGACGGGGTTTGCTGAATTAGACAAACATCTACAGGGCGGTTTTCCCAAAGTAGGTGTGGTTGATTTACATACAGAGCTGGGGATTGGTGAACTCAGGTTGTTATTACCCAGTCTGATACAGCAAGACGGCCTGACTGCGGTCATTACACCCCCTGCACGATTGAATGCCGATGCATTACAGAGTACCGGAATGGATACCAGTAAACTCCTGGAGATCACACCCGGATCTCCACAAGAAGCGTTGTGGGCCGCTGAACAATGTTTGAAAAGCGGTGCCTGCAACAGTGTATTGCTATGGCATGGTGAGCTACAGGTACACCAGGTAAAACGTTTACAACTGGCGGCTAGCACGGGTGAAGCGTGCCTGTATTTACTGCGTCATGAACACCATTGCCAGGGGACGTTGCCGGTGTCTTTAAGCCTGGGTCTTAGTCCGCATGCGAGTGGCCTGAATATCACTATTAAAAAGCGCCGAGGTGGCTGGGCTCAGTCCCAGTTTGCATTGGATATGTCATCGCAATGGCCTGAACTGACCGAGCACTTCCATACCCAGCGCAAAGAAATTCCGGATACAGTGCGGCAGTATCGTACTGGCGGATAGTAACCATGACTTTGTGGTTGTATTTACATTTTCCTACTATTCAGCTCGATAAGCTGAAAATTGCTGCTCAGGCGCAAACACCGGATGCTCAACAGTCCGCTGAGGTATTCGCAGCATCATCCCGGCCTTGCATTGTGGTAGGGGGGCGAGATAACACTGTGATGCAACTAGATCAGGCTGCTATGCAGCTGGGGATTTCAGAAGGTATGGGGCTGGCCGGCGCGGCAGCCCGCAGTCGCGATCTGCTTGTGCACCCGTATGATGAAGCGGATGAAAGTCGGACTATGCGTGAAATTGCCCAGTGGCTGTATTTGATCACTGCCGATATCGCCTTATTTGCACCTCAGGGGCTTTTGTTAAAAGTCAGTGGTATGTTGGCTATGTATCGCGATTTATCTCACTATCTGGCTACGCTGCGCTCACACCTCGATACTCAGTCATTCACTTACCGGTATGCTTGCGGTTACTCCCCTGAAGCTGCCAGGCTGTTGGCACAGCATCATGGTGCGTTAGTGAGTGAGGACTCAGCAATGCTTGAAAGTGCTTTGCATAATCTACCTCTGATGGCTTTATCACTGCCATCAAAGCAGCTTGAACGGTTACGGCGGGTAGGGTTTAAAACCGTGGCCGACTTGTTTGCTTTGCCTCTAGTCGAGCTGGGTAAACGTTTTGATTGCGAGTTGGTGCAGTATGTGTCGAGGTTGCGAGGAAAAGTGCCTCACCCTGTGACTTTTTATCAACCGGAGCCAGAATTTGAACGCCATTTGCCCCTGCTATATGACATAGAAAACCTTGATTGGTTAAACAAGCCGTTACTTAAGCTTTTGGTACAACAGGAGCAGTTCTTACGCTTACGTAACCGCCATGCCAGACAATTAACACTGACCCTGTATCAGCGCGATGCTGAACCGCAGGTACTGGAGATAGGTCGCGCAGAAGGCACAGATCGCGCTGATCTCTGGCTGATTTTATGTGATCTCAAGTTGAGCAATGTGACACTCAATGGCCCGGTACAGGCGATAGGATTGAAAGTGACCGAGATGAGTCAGCCTGATGAGCTGATGCCTGACTTATTTACTGAGCGGCGCGGCACCATGACACCAGCCGGGTTGGTTGCGTTATTACAGGCTAAGTTAGGAGAACAGGCAGTACAGGGACTGGCTGTGTGCGATGATCTGCGCCCTGAGCTGGCAAGCGGCTATTGTACGCCATTGAGTGCACCGGGGACGCCTTTGTTGGAGAAGTCTGGCAGGCTCCCTGCCACTGATTACCTTCGGCCCGTCTTTTTATTGCCGAGTACGCAGCCTTTGCAGCATAAAGTGACTGTCCATCTTGGGCCTGAGCGGATCTGTACCGGCTGGTGGGATGCACATGGGGTCGAGCGTGATTATTTTGTTGCTCAGGATGAGCAAGGGCGTTGGTTGTGGGTATTCAGAGATCGCCAGCAGCGGTGGTTTTGCCACGGAGTTTTCAGCTGATGGCCGCGCATAAATCTCCCATGTTCACACTGCCTGCTACGCGTGCAGAGAATGAACAATCAGATCGTCAGTGTACAGGGGAGCCACCAGGAGGGACTAAGCAGCCAGGCTATGCAGAACTGTTTTGTCAAACTAACTTCTCTTTTCTGCAGGGGGCATCCCGTCCGGAAGAATTGGTGAGGCAGGCGGATTTCCTTGCCTATACTGCGCTGGCCATCACCGATGAGTGTTCGCTGGCAGGCGTTGTCAGAGCTCATACACTGATTAAAAATCAGCAACTAGATTTACAACTGATAGTAGGCAGCCTGATGCGTTTTGAAACGCTGGACCTGGTGTTATTGTGCCCGGATAAAGCAGCATACAGTGAGTTGTGTCGGGTTATCACCAATGCCCGTCGACGCGCTGAAAAAGGCCATTATCGATTAGCCGAGTGGGATTTATTGTCGTTGCGTCATTGTCTGCTTATTTGGCTTCCAGCAGGCAATGAGCAGGATGAGCAGTGGGGGACCTGGCTGGCACGCCATCATGAAGGTCGCAGCTGGTTAGGCATACAGCGACATTTGGTCAATCAGGAACAGCGTTTTATTCATCATTGTGAAACGTTGGCTGAACGTTATCAATTGCCCGTCACGGCGTGTGGCGGAGTATTAATGCATCACAGTGAGCGGCTCAGGTTGCAGCATACACTGACAGCGATCCGGCTGAATCAGCCGATTGAGCAAGTTAAAGGTGCATTGCTTGCGAATGCTGAGCGGGCGCTGCGTAGCCGGGAAAAGCTGAGTAAGTTGTTTAAGGCGTCCTGGCTGGCTGAGTCGTTGCGCATTGCAAAGCAGTGTACCTTTGACTTGGAATCGTTGCGTTATCAGTATCCTGCAGAGCTGGTTCCTGAAGGCAAAACGGCTATGCAGCATTTACGTGAGTTGGTCGAGGTCGGTCAGCGGCGGCGCTTTGCGCAAGGTATCCCTGATGAAATTGCTCAGACGATAGACAAAGAGCTGGCACTGATTGAGGAGCTAGACTACCCCTATTTTTTCCTCACCATTCATGATCTGGTGTGCTTTGCGCGTAGCAAAGGGATTTTGTATCAGGGGCGGGGTTCGGCGGCCAACTCTGTGGTGTGTTATTGTCTGGAGATCACCGCGGTTGACCCCCGTCAGGTGTCGGTGTTGTTCGAACGTTTTATCAGTAAAGAACGTAATGAGCCACCAGACATAGACGTTGACTTTGAACATGAACGCCGCGAAGAGGTGATCCAGTATATTTATCACAAGTATGGCCGTAAACGTGCTGCGCTGGCTGCAACGGTGATCAGTTATCGTTTTAAAAGTGCAGTCAGAGATGTAGGTAAAGCCCTGGGGATTGAAGCAACTCAGCTTGATTACTTTATTCGCAATGTCAATCGCCGTGATCGGGGGCAAAACTGGCAGACCCAGTTAACTGAGCTGGGCTTGCAGCCAGAGTCGCTCAAAGGGCAACAATTTATTTCACTGGTCGAAGAAATCATGGGTTTTCCCCGCCATCTTTCACAGCATGTTGGGGGCTTTGTGATCTCAGCTGGCCCTTTGCATGATCTGGTCCCCATTGAAAATGCGGCCATGGCGGAGCGCACGGTTATCCAGTGGGATAAGGATGACCTGGAAAGCCTCAAACTGCTTAAGGTCGATGTGCTGGCGCTGGGGATGTTGAGTGCCATTCGTAAAACGTTTTCGCTCATTGCACAGCATACCTCAAGAGAGCTGGATCTGGCTGAGTTAACCCGTATGGGCGATGACCCTCAGGTATACAAAATGCTCCAGCGTGCAGATACCGTAGGTGTATTTCAGATAGAGTCCCGAGCACAAATGAGTATGTTACCCCGGTTGAAGCCCCTGTGTTATTACGACTTGGTGATCCAGATAGCTATTGTCAGGCCTGGGCCTATCCAGGGCGACATGGTGCATCCTTTTTTGAAGCGTCGTAACGGTGAAGAAGCTATCACTTACCCTTCGGAGTCTGTGAAAGCTGTGTTATCGCGTACCATGGGAGTGCCTATCTTTCAGGAGCAGGTGATTAAACTGGCGATGGTGGCAGCCGGGTTTTCTGGTGGGGAGGCTGATCAGCTGCGTCGGGCCATGGCTTCATGGAAAAAAAGCGGCGAACTGATGCAGTTTAAAGAGAAGCTGATCAGCGGTATGCAACAGCGGGGTTATGAAGTCAGTTTTGCAGAGCGTATTTTTGAGCAGATCTGCGGCTTTGGCGAGTACGGATTTCCGGAAAGTCACTCTGCTTCATTTGCTGTGCTGGCTTATGCATCAGCCTGGCTGAAGTACTACTATCCAGCCATGTTCTATACAGCGTTGCTGAACAGTTTGCCAATGGGGTTTTACAGTGCTTCTCAGCTCATTCAGGATGCCAGACGTCATCAGGTTGAGGTGCTGCCTGTGTGCGTGAATGCCTCCGAGTATGACCACTATATTTTCCAACAGCACAACAGGTTTGCGATCCGGCTTGGCCTGCGCCTGGTTAAAGGGTTACAGCGTAACAGTGCAGAGCAACTGCTGGCTGGTCGTCCTGACAATGGCTTTGCTGATATGCAAGCGTTACAGCGCCTTGGGTTGCCTGGTAATGCATTGGAGAGTCTGGCATCTGCCAATGCACTTAACGTGTTACAGGGCGACCGTTATGCCGCGCGTTGGGCATTGATGGATCAGGAGCAGACGCTCCCCTTATTTGCCGAGTCTTCGGTGGCTGAGGTGTCATCGTGTGCTTTTCAGCCGGATGACATGGATGATCTGGTGGAAGACTATGCTGCATTGGGGCTTACCTTGGGAGCACATCCGGTGACTCTGCTGGATAATGCCGGAAAACTGGGGCGCTTTACTCGCATGACGGAGCTCAGTGCCTGCCGTCATAAATCCTTGGTAACAGTAGTTGGGGTGGTCACAGGAAAACAGGCACCCGGCACCGCTGGTGGCGTGACTTTCTTTACGCTGGAAGATGATACAGGGAATATTAATGTGGTGGTCTGGGCTGGTACTGCACGAGCTCAAAAGCAGGCGTATCTCAGTGCCAAATTACTGGAAGTAAAAGGAATTGTTGAAAAAGAAGGCGAGGTTATTCATGTCATTGCCGGCAGACTGATTGACCGCAGCGAGGTACTGGGCACGTTACACAGCAAATCGCGCGATTTTCATTGAGTGCATCATGCTGTGCAGAATTGGAGCTAAAAGCCAAAGGTAACCTGCAAGTTACCTTTGGTTATTTGATAGGATCTGCCCACAGGCAGCCTATACCGTTAATTAATGGATGCGCTCTAACGTTACCTTACCGCTAGACAACCCTCCGCCGCCATTGTAATCCAGTTTAGCGTAAATTTTGCCACCATCGACTTTGAATTTGATACGGCCAACTCCCGAGGTGTGATGTACTTTGGCGTATTTACTTGCGCCATTCCAATTGAAAATAGCGTACTCTTCCAGCACCGGCTCATAACCATCTCGAATACCTGAGATCATCACTTTATAAGCGCTGTTGCCTGCAATCGCCATGTAAGGTGGTAATGCAACCCAGCTACTATTTGCAGGTAAGCTGATGCTGGCTGTAAGTTTACCCGGCAAATAGGTTGAACCTGAGTCTGCGCTTGCCGTCCCACCAATAGCTGGAACATGGCCTTTCACTTTGGTGTTTTTTAGCACTACATTATGACTCCACCAGTCTTGGCCAGTCATGCCGTTGACTGTGATCACACCGCCGTTATCAGCATCAATGACGGCATATGCTCGCGCATTGCTTGGGCCCCCTTGAGCAAACACGCCGTTAATATCCAATGTTCTTGAATTTTTGACCTTGAATACGGTTTTCACGCCTTCAGCATAAAAATTATCGATCTGGTTGTTCCAGGTTTTGTGCTCAGCTGGGCCATAGATCTCGACACCAATCTGGGAGTTCTGAACGGTAGAGTTTGTGATATTACTGCCCATAGCGGCAAGTTTGATACCCGTGTGTGAGCCTTCAACATACACGTTGTCGAATACGTTGACATTGTTAAACCAGCCGTTTGGTTCAATATTCCAGTACGCCGGATCACTACCATTGCCATGTAAATGAATGCCGTAATTGACGTTGGCAATAAACAGGTCTTCAAAGCGGCTCCAGATCACCCATTTACCGTAAATACCATTATCAAACCCGGAAATATCCAGTTTAGAAAAATTTGAACGATAAGATGCAAAAGGGATATCAATTGCAGTGCCTTGCTTAAAGCTTGCCGTCTGCACCAGAGCCAGATCATGTACTTCTACATTGTGTGCTACTTTCAGCAGGCTGATATTGGCATTGGTAGTCAGTCGAGAGAGATTACGTTTCTCACCATACAACTTAACTCGTGAGTTGTGCGAGCCCTTTACACGCGTTACGTCCAGTGTGCTGGAAACATTAAAAGTACCAGCAGGGATGTAGATGCTTTTATTATTCTGTACTGCGTAATCTATTGCTGCCTGAATTTGTGCAGCGTCATCACGGTTATCGTTGGCAATGGCACCAAAACGTGGGTCAGTAATTGAAATCGTGTCTGCGTCCAGTGCAGCCGCGGAGGAGGAGATCAGCACAAGACCGATCAAAGAAACTTTGTAGTTCATAATTATCCTTATAATTAGATGAAAATATCCGATAAGAGCTGGGTTATTACCCATTAAGGATACTAATGAAAAGAGCAGGAAAGTGCACTGTTTTATTTTAAAAACATGCATTTATTGAGTCTGGACTTGAGAAATCAGCAAATATAGAAAATGACAGGTGCACAAAGTGTACACCTGTCATGATAAGCTTCATATTGCATGAACAGTGCTAACTTCTCAGCCTGAACTTACGCACTAACTGAGCCAGTTGCTCTGCTTGTTTATTGAGCTCCTGTGCGGACAGGGCGGCAACCTGGGTATCTTGCAAAGAACTTTGGCTGGATTGCTCGATATTTGAAATGTCTTTGGCCATTTCGCTGGCAACCACAGACTGCTCCTCAGTAGCTGTGGCAATAGCCTGGATCATAGCGGCAATTTCTGATGCACCCTGCACAATATCATCCAGCTGGGTTCCTGCAGCCTCGGCCATAGACACACTTTGATCAACCTGAGACACACTGTTTTGCATTGAACTGACAGCATGCTCTGTCTGAGACTGAATAGACTGTACGGTTGATACGACTTCTTCTGTTGCTTTTGAGGTCCGCTCTGCGAGTGTTCTGACTTCGTCGGCGACTACCGCAAAGCCGCGCCCCTGCTCACCTGCACGGGCTGCCTCAATGGCTGCGTTTAATGCAAGCAAGTTAGTCTGCTCTGCAATGCTGCCAATGACACCAATTACATTACCAATTTGACTACTCAGTTCACCCAGATGAGTCACATTTTCAGCGGTTTTCTGTACGTTTTGTGAGGCGGTTTTTATCTTGCTGACGGTTTGTCCGACGGTATCTCCACCACCAGATGCTAAAGTACGAGCCTGATCTGCGTGGCTTGCAGCAACCTGACTTTGCGATGCAACTTCAGAGACGGTGGCGCTCATCTCTTCAATGGCGGTAGCAACCTGAGTTGACTGATCTGCCGAAGAGCGGCTGCGAGACGCGATTTGATCGTTGGCCTCAGCAATATCCTGACTGGAGGTACGAACATCATCGACGACTTGTGCAATAGAGTGAAGCAGTTCGTTCAAAGAGCGGGCCATTTTATTGGTGGCTTCAGCGAGCCCGTCAATTTCGTCCTGCCCTTTGTGGTCAATGTCTCTGTCGGAGATATCACCGGCACTGATCCGCTCTGCCACGCCCAGTACCTGGTTCAATCTGGAGACAATTGAATTACTGATCAGATAGGCAATGACCATGCCCAAGATAGCGGCGATCAGTGTGATCACAATGATGACAATCGACGTTGATGTGAGGCCTTCAACTAACAGCTCCAATGCCCCGGTTGCATCGTCGATTTCCTCTCGTGCAGACACATCGAGGATTTTTGCGATATCCTGAATGTGCTTTTTGTCCAATTCGCTGAGTGTTGCGGTGGCCTGCTTAAATGCAGTGGGATCATAACTACTGAACACCGTTGTTGCTTCATCCCGGATGGCTTTATATAAACGCTTGATGGTAGCGATGTCCTGCAGCTCGTTAGGTTTTTGTTCCAGTGGGATTAGGAGGTTTAGGTATTCTTCAAAGCTGGCTGCATCGTCGTTAAAGTCTGCTTCTGCATTTGTATTACCAGTCGTATGAGAAATGACCGCCGCTATCATATCACCTGCTTCGTCAACCAGCTCCAGATAGTACCGAACGCCAGGGAGGTCATCATTGAGCGACTCCTGCAAATCGGTTGATTGCAATGCGTCATTAAACTCTTGTTCTTTCAATTTATCTAACAGAGTTTCTAACTGCTCTCCGGTGGAGGATTCCAGGCGATCAACACGTGCTTTAACGCGTTGGTATGCATCAGGGTCATAGCGGCCAAAAACATCTTGATTCACGCGCTGATGGTAGGTCGTAATGCTTTTGAGGATATGGGCCATTTTTTCCCGATCTGCTTGCTTAGCAGACTCGTAACGATACAACTCTGTGTGTACTTCTTTATATTTCGCGAATACGTCATTAAAAACGGATTTTTTACTGGTATCGCCATTCATATATTCGAGCGCTGCACTTTTGAGCTGATGCTCGGTATCCAGTAACCGGCTGTAGAGGATCATACCTGGCAGATCGTCGCCTATCACTTCCTGCGCACGGGCTGTTTCAGTTGCTACCTTAAACCACACGAGCGTACTGGACATGACCATTAGTACTATAAGAACACCAAAGGCTGAGTAGAGTTTATTACTGAGTTTCATAGGATCACCAAGTTTGAAAGAGGCGTCATCCGTGGCTTACTTTTCATTGTGTTATCGTTCATAATTAAAGTCGTAAATTGCAAAAAGTGGCAACTTTTATCTTTGGTGTAGCGTAAAATTTAGCACTGTCATGACGACTATCGATAAATGAGCCGTATATTCTTGAAACGTTCCAAAAAAGAAGAGGAACTTTGCTGTTTCTGAATGTAACTTTGCGAGAGAGCAGTGTGCTGGGCTATAGCTTGGTTTTATATTTACGCCACAATTAGAAAAGCACTATAAAAATAGTCTTAACCTATTTCCATATAGATATTGCTTTTATTGCAGTTTTATTGATTTAAACCAATATGCTTCGAATATAAACGAGTGGCTTATGAGATATTTAATATAGCTTATTAAATATCTCATATTTGAGCTTTGCTTTATCGTTAGTCTCTTTTTGTAACAGAGGCTGCCTTTTCACGCTCTGACTTTTTGGCATAGCTAAATTGACATTATTGGCTGTATTCTATCGAGCATCCCATAACACTGCTTTCACTGAACCTTCATTCTGCGATACTTTTCAGCAGACAGTATTATAGTGCTATCGGTCGTATAAAGTTATGTCAGAGCGACACCCTTAAAACAGGGTGGTAGGTGTAGTGCCTGTCTAATATTCAATGCCGGAGTAACTACCTAAATGAGGCAGTTACTTATCAACATGACTTTAAGGCTTGATTTGACAGGGCGCAGGACCACATAGCGGCGTGGTTGCGGGTTGTATTTCATATTCATATGCATACTGAATATAGTTTCTGTCATGAATGTTTGTGCACTGTCCGGTTTCAGTCCTAAGGATGGATTCATTGGCCGTTCTCTGGCCTAATTGGACAGTAAAAAAGCGCCCATCATTAATGTTTTCATTGAAATAAACTCTGTCCTGAACTGCATTTATTCTTTTGGGTCCGGTGCAGCCATGTATGCGGTAATAGTAGACAAAATCCTGTTTATGAAATGCTCTACGAGGGTATACGGTTTTTACATTCTGGCTAAATTCATCAGGCATGATCATAACAGCCAGGTCTTCCCATTGTCCGCCTTCTTCTAACTTTAAGATACGGCCTAGCTTAGTAACGCCGTCACCTTTGTACAAATATAACACCGAATCATCACTGTATTTTTGTTGTACACGAATGGAGTGAATACGCTCAATACCAGGGCTATCCTGGCAATCGCCAGCGCCCTGAATAGTTACTGGTTTTTGTTGCTCAAAGGCATTAACCAGCAAAGCATAGCTGGCTTTACCACTGGCTGTATTCAACGATAAAGTCCAGTGTTGTTGGTACTCACTTGCAACACAGGCCGCTGGTGTTCTTGACTGCGCTGGGTTGACTAGTTCTAACTGTACGATATCACCCTGAATCGCCATTGAGTCTATTTGGCTACTGGCATAACACATTGGACTGGCACACAGTATGGCAAAGGTAAATACACGTGCTTGAAAAGCAGAGTTAAACATGTGAGAAGTTCCGTATCTATTTTATTTTTAGGGATTTTACATTGCTTTTCAGAGACCGAAAAGCGAAAATAGGTACTAACTGAAATAATAACAACAATGTTCATGGCTATTAAAACCGGCTTGTTTATGATTATTTGCCTGATAGGGCTTGGGAAAGTGTTCGCAGAGCCAATAAATTCAATGCCTCGTGCATTTTTAGGCGAGGTACAAATCGTAAATGATGTGGTGTATTTTCAGGCCCCTTTACCTGACTTAACCTCGGTCAGTTGTGCTAATACAGATGCGCCATTTCATTGGGCGTTCTCACTAAGTTCTGCGAAGGGCCCCTCTTTGTATCGAGCTATATTGGCAGCCCAATCCGGTAATGTTCAGTTGGCTGTTACTCCCGCGGGGGACTGTGCAGCGGCACCAGGGGTCGCGCGTCCGGCAGCCATCACACTATTAAAACCAAAACATTAACCATATGACTCAGCGGCAATGTTTGAGTCAACACGAAGGAAATTGCCGTATTTTCGGCTTTATAATCTAGCATCAGGGACATTATGAAATTCTCACCCGTGTTATTGTTGATGGCTATGCTGTGCCACATTCAGGTTAATGCATCATTGCTCTCACTATCGAGCTATGATTTGCTCGATACCCGTCCTGAAGTGCCCGTACGAACACCAAATGCCCGTCAGGAGTGGGATGATTACCTGCTGACGCTTAAGCACTTAGAAGATGGCGAACGGGTGTTAACCTGGCATCCTCAGGCCGGCCAGACGATGTATAAAGTGGCATACAAAACCTCTGATGGGACCTGGACAGAAAAACTCATTACAGATACTCAGTTTGCGATTGATGCCTCGTTGTCGGGGGCGGTGGAATTTAAAGTAACCGGGTGCGAAAGCGAACTGCTGTGCCGTGACTATGGCAATGAACTCAGTACGATATTAGATGTACACAATAACAGCTTTCTCTATCTGCCACAGTATGTGCCGGGTAACACCGCTTTTCGTGTTTCTTATACCCAAGTTGCTGATGCCACGCGTTATACCTTGCAGCGTAGCAAAAGTGAAAATGAATTTAAGGACATAGCAAACTGGGTACATAGAGTGGGTTTTGCACAAGGACATTACGATGAAACCGTGTTGGCTGCAGGGCGTTATTGCTATCGACTGGTGACTCACAGCGCAACACAAGCTGCACGGGTTTCTGCGCCAGCATGTACCGAAGTTGACATGAGAGCGATGCGAGCGCCGGAACACTTTGTTGCGCAAGCCCAGGCGCAGGGCATCTATAAACTGAGCTGGCCAGATGTTGAGCGCGCCGACTACTATCGCCTTGAGCGGGAATCGTTAACTCTGGTTACATCAGAGTCTGAGTCTGGGTCACAAGTAACTGGGCCTGCAATGATACCCGTGGACTCAACGCCACGTTTTGCACGCAGCACGCGAATGGTGCAAGCAACACCGACAGCAAAACGTACCTACCTTAAATCCTGGCAACTAGTCGGAGATGATAAGAATACCGACAAAACTCAGGTCCATACCTTGGATACTTTTGAGCTTGCTGGCGCACAAAATTATCGTTTATCAGCGTGTGATAAACACGCTCAATGTTCAGCGCCTAAGACACTGTCTTATACTGTGCCGGTAGCACATATGGTAAAAGGGCTGCCTGAGTCAGCAACAGCTCAAGCACTTAATCAGAACACGGTAAAACTAAGTTGGGCAGACGTGCCTGGCGCCGACACTTACACGGTGACTATGTCGCGTAAAGGCGCTTACTGGCAGTCCCGTTATACCGGGATCACCGACACTAGCTTTACTCAGGAAATTTATTTGGCCGGAGACTATCGATTTGAAATTCAGGCATGTCTTGATTCCGGGTTTTGCGGTCAGACAAGTCAGGTCGGCACTGAGCTGCGTTTTTCATTGGGCTCAAACTCAAGTATGACGCCCTCTGTGTTGGTTGTGCCTGAGGAGGTAAATCCGGGGGCAGCGTTTGAGATCAAATGGGCAGCGCCACGCAGTGGTGAAGTGGCCCAATACGAAGTGCAGGGCGAATTACAAAGTACGCTAATCAAGGGGGATTTCGAACAAGGTCTTGATGGCTACTACGCTTTTCGTCGCCCGGCGCTGCCTCATGGCAGAAAGTACTGTTACAAAGTGCGCGCCTGGTTCACCACAGGAGAAGCGGGGGCTTATACCCCGACCCAATGTGTTGCCGTTGGCGAGACGGTATTTGATGAAGTAGATAACTTCCAGATAAATCACGTTTCTCGCTATGACTTTAATGTCAGCTGGAAAGCAAAGCCGGGTGCTAGTGCCTACCTGCTTGAGCTGCAAACGCGTACTGATGATGGCAAAATTCGCTGGCAGCCAGTCTATTATGGCCAGCAAACGCGAGTAATGCAGCAACTTGGGCCGTATCATTTGCATCATTATAACCGCCTCGGGCATTTGGCCATGCGTGTATCAGCGTGTAACAGTGAACGCGTGTGTGGTAACCATATGCGCGCTTACCTGCGTAATATTTCCACCGCTGCGTTTTTAAATCCGGTTTATTTACCACACAAAACGCCGGCCTGTATTTCAGTGCCCCAGCAGATTGAGTCTGGTGAGCCACTCAGTGTGAATTGGTGTGAAACACAACACAGTGGTGTTGCAAAATATGAATTACTGGGGGAGTTACAGAATGTGATCCTGACCGTGACGACGGATACTGCACGGCGTGATATGCATCAGTTAATGACCACGACCCGAAACAACTTAGAAGCTGGCCGGGAATATTGTTATAAAGCCCGAGCTGTCTATCAGGATGGCAGTGTCAGTGGCTTTACCGATAAGGTGTGCACCCAGATTGGGCCCTTGGAGTATCCGGCTCCGACGGACTTTTCAGTCAAAGCGCTCACTGAGAAAAATCACTTTGAGCTCAGCTGGAAAATAGTCTCTGGGGCTTCTTCCTATCTTATGGAGCAGCAAACTCGCCTGGGTGTCTGGCAAACAGTGCCTTGTCAGCTGAGGAAAGTCGCGTTTGGTTGGCTCGCTTGTACCGTACAATTGGGTGCAACTCCAAAAGTACCTGAACTAGACAAAGTCGTTTACCGAATTGCTGCCTGTGGCCGTAATGAAAAGTGTGGCAACTTTACGCGTTTAGCTTTTAATCCAAACCCTGCGCCTGTTATGTACCGTGATTCACTGGGCAACTTATATCAGGCTGAGCAAGCTGTGGGCGTAGGTGCGATTGCATATTATAAGTGGGTGAAAGGGCCACAAGGCTGGTATTGGCAGGCGTTGACTTTGGTACAATGGCAGCAGCTTGCGTTACAGGTGTTTAAATTATCGCCGCCTGTTTTAGAAGTGCACAAACAGTAAGTCCAAGCAGTTTGGTAACTGACTTAATGAGTAAGTGCTTTTGCATCGTATGATGTACTACTGACAACTAATAATGAAAAATGGATCTGAAATGAAATACGTAATTTGCGCTGTAAAGTGTAGTAGATTGTTTAAGGAGGCTTCATGAGCAAGTCGTTTGCCACGAACTATAACTGGCTCGCTCTGAGTTCACTACTTAGTTTTGGTATTTGTGCAGCAGAGCAACAAGAGGTGTCTTTTACGCTGCAATGGAGCAGCGTTGAGGGAGCCACTCACTATTTACTTGAAGAAGGGAGTCGTGATGGAGCCTGGCAAAGTGTCCATAGTGAGCCTATTGCAGAGCAAAAGTCAGTAATTAGAAAAAACAGCCATGGTCTTTATATTTATCGAGTCAGCGGATGTATCTCAGATAGCAGCAATACGATACATTGTGGGAATGATGTCGCAGAGTTTAGTGATCCTCTGATCATTGATTCAACTCAATCCGGAGTGTTTAAACTGTCTCTGAATGCACAGGGCAGTGTACTTAGCTGGACTGAATTGCCTACCAGTCGGTTTTACCAGCTAGAAACAACACCTTGTGCTTCGGGGTGTACTGACACCGAACAGCTCACATGGCAGGCAGTATCATTGTCCAGTAATGCAGCCCGTTATGATGTTTCTGCACAAAAAATGGCTGCGTTATATAGAGTCAGGGCGTGTTTTAGCGACACTGTTTGCAGCGAGTGGAGTAACAACTTACTTTACGACCCTAATGCACAAACACTCTCTTATGAGGTGAATCGTCTCTTTATAAATGGCTATAAAGTACTGTTCCGCCTGGCTGGAGACAGCTGTAAGACTACCGAGAATGGCATGTATTGGTATGTAGATTATGGTAAGTCGGATGGGGCGGTTAAGTATAATCTATTAAAAGCAGCTCAGGCCGGCAAGCGCCGAATATTTGTTAAAGTACCGTCTTGTTTGCCTGGGAAATATCAAGAAGTTATAGATGTGTATCAGGACTACTAATCCAGGTCGTATTTTAACTAGCAAGGAGAGCGTGTAGTTTTTCGTTACCTAATTACGCGCGACTACCTGGCAAAGTAATGAGCTTGTAGTCGAGGTGGACCGTTTATTGAGTGATAATAATTATATTGGGTAAATATGGTTATTCGTAGACGGTCTGCCAATCACTGCTAGAAATGGTTAATGCCTACGTTTTAAAAAAGCTCCTGTGAGTTGTGCGATTTGAGTAAACGGTCAGATGTAATTTTTGCTATGTTTGGTGTTTATTCGCACCATATGTTCTTTCATGCCACTGGCCGTTTACAAATATCGTTCAGACTGTATTATTAATCACGATATCAATACCTTCAGATGCGCAGGAATTTGCTCTATTGCAGACAGTCTGCTCCGTGCCACGCTTGCACAAGCAGCTATCATATCAATTTAATACCTGTTCAATTTGAAGGCGCAAAGATAACGCGAGCGGCGTTAAAAACTTCTTATTTAGAACGACTAAATAGCAAGATTCTAGCCTTGTTATTGACCTTATTTTCTCGCCTTACAATAGAGCACTTGATTAAGCAAATTGATATAAGTTGGCGTATCTAAGTCAAGTTTCATCATTGAAAACACTAAGCCCTGCACAGCCGAAAATATAAGCGAAATAAAGTCATCAGAGTCAGACGGGGTTCAATCACCAGCCTGGAGAAGTGATGCGCTTTTTCTTTCGGAGTCTGCTTTTGGTAACTGATCACACAATGCCAAATTAGTTCAATGAGTTAGGAAACAACACTCATTAATTGCCTTAAATCCCAATTAAGGTACAATCTGCCCAAATAAAAAGTTCGGTTAAACGAACAAGCCAATCAGCTCATTCTCCTGGAAAAAAGGACTTTACAATGAACCTCAAATTACTCGCTGTTGTGGCGGCGATAGTGCCGGGGGCGGTTTGCGCTGCCTCTGCGGTTAAACAACTGGATGTCTTGGGTAATGCTGTTACTTTTACGCTTGAGCAGCCTAAATCACACGCCATTCCTGCCTGTGTGAGCGCCGATAACCTACAAAAATGGGCGATAAACTTAAACTCCCTGCAAGGTCAGGCGATGTACAGCCTGCTGGTTACAGCGGTATCGAAAGAACACTTGGTGAATGTCACCCCGGCTAATCGTTGCGAAGTGATCGCTGATATCGAACAGGCGGGTTCATTATCACTAAAAACTAACCCTGCTCAGGGAGGCGTTGGGGTCTCTTTATACAAAGGGGATGGTGTGACTAAGCTGGGAACGGTTACCAATACGTCAAACGGCATACAATATGTGCCATCAGAAGGTACCACTTGGGTACAGCATTATGGGCCATCAACACTGAATCTTGTGTACTATGTTGATGAACAATGCAGTGGGCAGGGCTATATCTATCATACGCCCAGCTCGAGCCCTTATCTGCTCCTGCCTAAAAATCGGTTCTATACCAAATCAGACTCTAAATCCGAAAACCTATTGAGTAAAAATGGCAACGTCCCTGTCTATCAGTATGTTTCATATGCAGAGGAAGGCAAAAGGTGCCAGAAAACTCAAAATACGGCCAATCAGTATGACGCGCGTTATACCAAGCTTTTGGATGCTGAACATCCACTGTGTGGCATGCATGCCTGTGTCATTCGGTAGTGGCTGAGTAGCGCAACAATAACAACAACGAAACAACATTCTAATATTCGGAATAATAATGAAAAAATCGGCTATAACAGCCTTACTTTATCTGCTTAGCACTTCGGCTATGGCGGGCTCTGCGATTAAGCAACTCGATGTGTCGGGTGATGTCGTCACTTTTGCGCTGGAGCAGTCGAAATCACACGCCATTCCTGCCTGTGTGAGTAACGATAACCTACAAAAATGGGCGATAAACTTAAACTCCCTGCAAGGTCAGGCGATGTACAGCCTGCTCGTTACAGCGGTATCGAAAGAACACCTGGTGAATGTCACCCCGGCTAATCGTTGTGAGTCGGTTGCGGATATTGAACAGGCCGAGGCTATTTCGCTGATAACCAAAACGGTCGGTGCAGCAGACAGCGGCATTTTACTCTATAAAGGCGATGGCAGGACCGTGCTGGGTAAAATTATGTCAACAAGTGCTTATGGAAATCACATTTACAGCCAGGATACCTATTCGTTTGCACCGGTTGGTGGAGCAACTCGCCTTGAAACTGTGACGTTTTATCGTGTGCCGGATATTTATTATGCAAATTCACAGTGCCAGGGAGAAGCGTATATCAACAGGAATGTTGCACCGGATCAGCCCTTTTACAGTAATAAACTTGATCTTTATTATCACACACCAGTCAACCCTACTGACCAGGATTACATCAAGATACATGGAGATGCTGAGGTATATAAGCTCAATGATAATACTGCAGAGTGCACGGCCATCGGGAGTCAGGCCAAGCAGTGGACTAGCAGTATGCTGAGGTTAGTTCCAATGGAACACCCTCTTTGCGGTATCAAAGGCTGCATTATTAAATAAGCATCTATTAAAACGATAAACTAATTAATCAGCACTCGGAATAACAATGAAAAAACTAGTTGTAACTGCGTCATTTTGCCTGCTTAGCAGCACGGCTATGGCGGCTTCTCAGATCTCTCAGCTCAATGTAAGCGGCGATGTGGCGATATTCACTCTGGAGGCGCCCAAAACACACACAGTGCCTGGTTGCGTGACGGCAGAGAACCAGAATAAATGGGCGGTTAGCCTGAGCTCGCTGCAAGGACAGGCCCTTTACAGCTTATTAGTAACGGCAGTGTCGAAAGATAAGCTGGTTTCGGTGCTATCGGCGCAGCGATGCGAATCGGTCGCCGATGTGGAGCAGGTGCAGGGCCTGAACTTAAGCTCGAATAAACTGAACACGAATTCAGCCAGCGATACCTGGATATACAAGGGAGACAAAGTCACTAAAATAGGTAAAGTGGTGACGATTGAAGGGAATACTTTTACTTATGTACCAGTGGATGGAACGCTTAAGGTTCACAATTATACGCCCTCAATCGCACCTGGCTTATCATCATTCACTTTTCTGGATGCTGAATGTAAAGGTGACCCTTACCAATCTAATTATGGATACCCGTTCTTGACCTTTATTGAAAGTGAGGGGGCTTACTTTACATTTGCTGACTCCAGTATCAAAGGGAATCGCATGGCAGATCATGGTCATAAGGCCGTTTACCGTCTTGGCGGTGAAGGTCAGTGTTACCTGGAAGATAGGTATCTGGCTTATCAGGAGACCCGCGCTGTAAAGCTAATAAAAACAGAACACCCTTTATGCGGCAAAACGCCTTGCTGGATTAAATAACAAGAATATAAGGCTTATTAGGGATGAACGTGATCAGAATAGCGCTCAGCATATTCATTATTAGTATGTGTCTGTTGGCAACGCCTGTGTTGTCCGCGGGACTGGACTTTCCCACACATATGCAATTTATGCTCAAAAATCTGCGAGATAATGCGCAGGCCAATACACTTCCTGTGATCACCGAAGACCATATTACACTCGATGAAGATCAGGGCTCGGTGCTGGATTTACTCAGTAATGATCTTGACCCGGATCAAGACCCGCTCAGGATAGTGTCTGTCTCAGCAAAGTATGGCCAGGTGACCCTGATGCCAGACGGTCAGGTAAAGTATGAGCCACCGGCCAACTTTTCCGGGCTGGATGAAATTACCTACCTGCTTTACGATGGTCGCTCGAATCCGGTGAGGGGCCTGGCAAAAATCACGGTAAACTCGGTGAATGATGCGCCCGTGGCCAACGACGATGCAGTGACCCTGATAGCCAATACTCAAGCCGTTATTAATGTATTAGAGAATGACAGTGACATTGATGGCAATGTGTTAACTATTACTCAGGTAACCGCACAGTATGGCACTGTGCAGGTCAAAAACGGAGCTATCGAATATCGGCCCTATACGGAATATGATGGTAGCGACGTGATCAACTACACCATTCAGGATGCCGCTAACGCCTCAGCCAGCGCTAAAGTTCTGGTGACTGTATTAAAAGAAAACAAAACGGCACCGGTGATCACCGGGCAAAAGCCGCTGACAATGGACGAAGACACCAGCTTTGTGCTTGATATCAATCAGATTAACTATCTTGATGCCGATTCACTTGCAACAGATATAACTTTTGAAGTAGCTGGTGGGCAGCACTATACGTTAGATGGATTTACACTCACACCGGCACAGCACTTTAACGGGGAGCTAAGTGTTCCCGTTGCGCTATTTGATGGTAAGCACCGCTCACAAGAGTACCAACTTAAAATCGTGGTGAATGAAGTCAATGACCATCCCGAAGCTGGACAAATAATCTGGGAGTCGGTTAAAGACGAGAAGTTTGCCTTGTATATGCGCGGCATGATGCACGACCCGGACTTTAATTATTGGCCGCTGGGCAGAGATGACCCAAGACTTGAGCAATACACATTTATTTTCTCTAAAAATGCCCGCAGAGAAGACCATGGCGGCTGGACTAACGCCGGTGGTCGTTTTGTTCAGGTGCCCGGCGCTCGCAGTGATTTATATGAATACACACCGCCTGCTAACTTTGTCGGTCGCGATTACGTGTTTTTCTTTGTTTATGATGAACAAGGTGCACCATCCGGTCGTGGTGACATTGCCATTGATATTAAAAATGACAAAGGGGCACCTGTGATTATCCGTCACCTTGATATTGCGACGGTGAGAGAGGACACCCCATTTAGCCTGTCTGTGCATGACCTATATATTCGTTACAAAGGGTCACATAGCCGCAACAGCGAACTGACCCTGGAAGTGCTCGATATGCCGGGCTTTTATTCGGTTGATCAGGCAACGGGCCAGATCACCATAGATCCCTTGTATGAAGAACCGATACTGAATGTGATGGTGCAAGTCACCGACGGCACGACCACATCTAACAAACACAGAGTGGCGGTGCCGCTGCAAGCCGTCAACGAAGCTCCGCAGGTATCCGATCTGGATATCAGTATTAACGGCTTACCAGACGGCGAGATTGATTTCAGAACCCAGCTGATGGTTGACCCTGAGGCGAATAAAACCCCAGGTTTGTTAGACAGGTTTAGCTATCAGTTTGTGACCGCGACAGGCAGTGCAAACAATCAAACCAATTATGGCCAGTTGGTCAGAGTACCGGGCAAACCGCATGGTGTGTTCCGTTACGTTCCGGGCACCTCATTTTATGGTGACACTTTTGCGTTTTGGGTAACAGACGAGCAAGGTCTGCAATCGAATCAGGGCACGGTTGTGATCCGTGCTGCAAAGCCTGCAGTGCCCAACAAGCCGGTTGCGCAAAGTAACGGCAGTCAAGTCACGGTGAACTGGGCTGAGGTAGGTGGTGCGTCTTACTATATCGTCAGTAAAGCAAGCTACAGCACTGAAGTATCAGTCACTGAGCACCGGGTTACGAGTAACCAGTTTGAGTCTGCAGATGATGAAAACGCGTATTCCCAGTATCAGGTTAAAGCGTGCAATGATGCCGGGTGTTCGGAGTTTTCTGACTGGTCTTTGCCATCCAGAACTTTGGTTACCACGCCGGTTGCCTCTTTGCTTCGCAAGAATGAAATCGAAGTAAACTGGCACAGTGCACCATCGGCCCAGTTTGATGTGCAAATTAAATACAATGATAACGCATGGACTTTGCCGGGGCGCTATGTCAGCACTGACAATCACATATCCTGGTCGAGTCTGGAGTCAGGCAACAGGCGTTACCGGGTACGTGGTTGCGATGATAATCTGACCAACTGTACAGAATGGTCAGCTGAGTCAAACACCGTGACTATTCCAGTCTGGATCCACAAAGTGAGTGGAGAGGGTAGCACGACCACGCTCGAGTGGGGTCCTGTGCCGGGCACCAGTTATTACGACATTTCCATTAAGTACAACAGCAATGACTGGACGGTACCCGGGCGCTATACTGCGCCAGGTGGTAATGAGGCGGGTAATAATCAACTCACCTGGCACAACCTGGATGGGGGCATGCGCGCTTATAAAATTCGTTCTTGTATTGGAGCAATGGGTAATGCGGTCTGCTCTGACTGGTCATCACCGACAGGGGTTTATACAACACCTGAAATACCCGCAGACACGCCCGCGCTTAAGGTATCATCTGAGACGCTTACATTCCTGGATAAAGCTGAAAGCATCGACTGGCACTTTGTCAGTGAGCCGAGTCAGAGCTTTATCACAACCTTGTTTGTTTTACCTCCAAATGCACGTGAGATGATTGCGCTGAGTAGTCGTGAGCGAAATCAACCGGGCACTTACAGGTATCGTTTTGCGCAGCCAGGCATTTACCGCTTCTTCGCGCAGGCATGTGGTCTGGTTGCGGGTGTGAATGTGTGTAGCGAACGCTGGGAGACCGAGCACAGGGTAGAAGTAATTAATCAGCGCTTTACTGTTGAACATACTGGCACGCACCTGAGGTGGTCGAAGTTAACGGGCGTAAAACAGGTTGTGATTGAAAGCGCACTCTGTGGCCTCAGATGTGATGTGGCATCAGCAACCTGGAAGCCTGTGGAGACGCTGACCAATGGTGAACTGAGTCTGGCAGTGACAGAGCCGAAAGGGACCGCATATCGTGTTAAAGCGTGCTTCAATGAGGGTTCCTGTACGTCCTGGACGATTGTCAGAGACAAAGCTGAGAAGCTCAAGGCGCCTAAACTTTACAGAGCGAATTGACCGAACAGGCTGCGGTGCTGAACCGCGGCCTTTACTAACAAAGGTTTGAATAACGATGACGAAGAAAAAACTGACTATTTTAATGAGTGTAGCGCTGTCGCTGACAAGTGCAACCACTTTGGCTCAGGCCCCGGCGAAAGTAACGTCACTGAATGTACAGGGTACCACAGCAACATTTACCCTGAATGCTGAGAAAACCCATACATTACCTGCCTGTATCAATGGCGATACACGTCAACTTTGGTCTCTGGATATTACTTCTATTCAGGGGCGTGCACTGTATAGCCTGTTGCTGACGGCGGTGTCTAAATCCCAGCTGGTTGTCGCACAGTCGGCCAACAACTGTGATGTTCTGGCGGGTATTGAGCAAGTTGCCGGACTCAACGTGTCATTCAATGATGCGCAGCCTGCTGGTAGCAGCACCGTGGCGCTTTATAAAGGAGATGGGGTGACCAAAGTTGGAGATGTCATCACTGTGGCGAGTGGTTATGTGATGTATCACGATAAAGCCAACAATTGGTATGCACATTTTGCCCGGAGAAACTCTAACTCGCCTATGTATTATCTGGATGCGCAATGCCAGGGGCAGCCCTATGGGCTTTCAGGTACCTGGAGTGACAGCCATAATCAGGGCCCCACCTACTCAACAATATTAAATGCGTTTTTGCTCGCTTCCCCATCCTGGGAGACGAGCAATCGGCTTAATATATATGGTGGTAATAAAGTGTATGCACATCTTGAGGATGGCAGCTGTGTTGAGAATGGCGTGTCTTATGAAAAGGATGCTAGTTACACTAAATTGTCAGAAACAACGCACCCGATGTGTGGAGATAAACCATGCGTTATTAAATAACGCACGTTTATATTAGTTAATTGACACTGCAGCCAGTTTCTCAATGCCGCTTTCAGGTATACATTGTTCGGTACTGGTTAAATAAACTGGTGTTTGGCTGTCAAAAGCACCAAGCAACAGGCTGTATAAGTTATTACTGCCATGGTCATTTAGTGAAATGGCCCAGCTATCTTTGTTATTTGCATCAACACAAGAAGGCGTGTTGGTTGCTTTTTGTGGCTGAGTCTTAAATGTGACCAGGTTATTAATTACCTGAAACTCGGTGATTAAATAAGCCTGGCTGTTAGCAAAACTAAATGTGCTGGCGAATGCCAGTGGTAATAAAAAAAGATTTTTCATAGGGCACCTCAAACTGTTTTTCTGATCCTAACGGGTTTTAGGTATGGTCGTCTACGGTTTGAGGGACAAAAAGAGAATAATAGTTAATCGGCGATGTATCGCTGGTATTTAAATTTATAGGATTATTATAATGAAAAAAGGGCTCATGCGTTTTGGCTTGATGGCGTTACTCGGGGTTGCTTTCACGGGTCAGGCAAGTACCACACAGGAGTGTAATGGTGCCTATGTTGATACCATTGCTATCGAGGGCACTCGGGTTGATATACCCGGGTTAAGCAAAACTTTGCTGATCAGCTTTAAAGATGCCAGTGGTAATTTGATGACCTGTGGCATGGGATCGGGGCGATATGTCTACCTCAAAGCCCGCGAAAACCCTGAAGTATTTGATGCCATGCTGTCGGTTGCTTTTATGGCACGTGCAAACAACCTACCGGTCCGTTATATGGTGTTGGCAGACAGGGCAATTGCTTCTGCCAGGGAATTGTCGTTCCTACAGTTGCAAAGTGATGTTCCTGGTTTCTACGATACTAAGTAACAGAGGCTGCTGTTATGTCTAGGTATTTTAAATACCGGTCAATGATGTCTTGTGCCGGTCTGATGCTGGCCTCAGGGCCTGTGCTGGCTGTGAGTTTGCAGATGCCCAGCCTGGTGGAGTACGTGCTGAATGATGACCCGCCATATCAGAGTGGCAGTCTCTGGCTACCGCCTGTCAGTGAAAGCGACACGGTCCGGCTTGGCTGGCAGATAGATGCTCAGGCTGAGCGCTTTGTATTACAGCAAAGTAATAATGGCGGCGTTAGCTGGCAAACTGTCTATGAGGGCACTGAGCAGGATATAGAACTGGGTGGTTACACCAATGGGGTTTATTACTTCAGGGTACAGGCATGTGCGTCAGGTGCCTGTACTGGCTACGTAAAATCTGCGCCGCTCAAAGTCGCAATCCCAGAGGCCGGTCCGCAAAGCGTAGTAGCCACTAAGCAAGGAGAAGAGGTCAACGTAGCCTGGCAACCAAGAAGTAGTGCACCAGCAACACAATATCGGGTATATGAGAGCTTAAATGGTGAGGAATACCAGATGGTGAGTGCCACTGTGCAGCCGAGGATCCAGCTTCAGCAGGCAAAAGTGGCAACGACCCGATATAAGGTAAAAGCATGTACTGATGAGCTTACCTGTAGTCGGTTTTCACCTGCTTCTAATGAGGTCGGTGGGCTGCCTGCACCAGAAAATTTGAGTGCAGTAGATAAGGGCGCACAGGGCGTGCAACTAAGCTGGCAAAGTGTGGGCACTGATACACAGGATGTGTATTATCAAATTGATTTTAGCCTCAACTATTCAAACTGGGTGGTGCTTGCCAATAGCACAGAACCGAGCTATTTGATGCAGCCAGTTCCTGAAGGAAAGATCAAATTTCGGGTAAGGGCGTGTGATAAGACAAGCTGTTATGAAGTGTCTCAGGCGACCAATCAGATCTCCCGTTTTAGTTCACAGGCTTGTCTGGACAGTACCAAAGGACTGAATGTTTTTGCTACGAATGATGGCTACTATCTGCGCCGTCAATTGGCCTATACCAGTAGTAAAATTCTGCCAGGTAAAGTGCTCATTCCGTATGCCAGTCAGTCACATAACTCAGCGGCATATTGGTTTGTGAGTAAGAATAGCCGCGATCAGTGGCAGCTAAGTAACTCAGATCATCAGCAATTTAATAACGCGAAAAAGCAGCAGAGTAATATGCTGGTGACTTGTCACTTGGATCCGCGTTCTCAGCGACCAACTTTACAGCTAAAAACCATAGGTTCGACACAGAGTATTGATTTGCAGGCTGATCTACTGAAGGGAGAGGATAATTCAGAGCAATATTTCTTCTTCCCATTGGTCGTTCACATTGGCCAGGCTGCTGATATCCGCTGGCAGATCCCACAAGGCACGGAGTGTCGATATGAAGAGTTACTTTTTGTTGGACGCGGTGCAGGTGAATTTGTTGCGGTTAAAGCACGCAATGAAGGGATTGAGTTCATTTGTAGCAGCCAGGGAAGTGCATGGCCCTATCTGGTGCCTGTACAAGTACAGAAGCTGGGAGCCCCTAAATTTGTTAGTCCTGTCAGAAATTAAGGGTTAAGTGGTGCTAGTTTAGCGGCGCCATATTGTTTGATTAAGGACAGTTAGGTTTAACTGGCAATAACTAAAAAACGAGGCCAAACTTAAGCTTGGCCTCGTTTTTTAATAGGTGCTAGTTATTTACCCTCAGTTCAGGCGCTTTCAACTTGATTAGCGTTGGAGCGATATAGACCCAGTTACTACACTGCCCAGCAAAGAAACAAGCACGCATCCTGTATGCACGATTTTGGCTATTAACCAGTTGATATGTAGTTGTATCGGCACCTAACTCAGCGTCAGTTTGCCATTGGTAGTTGCCAGCACGCAGACAATCTTTGATGCACAGGGTATTTTGCAACTGATAACTCTGGGCGTTTTGTAGTTTGCGCCAGGTTAAAATCTCGTCTGTGCGCGTGACTTCAAGCGTTGCCTTGACAACATTAACCGCAAGCTCGGTAAGTTGTTTATCATTGCAGATCTCCGGGTGTTTGTTGTCACAGATCTCAATATAGAAATAGTACTCACCAGTTTGTGTTAAAGGGGTACCCTCAACGTACTGGCTAAGTGTTGCACTGCCCGATGAGCGCAAAAAGAAGGTAGCAGAGACATCTTCAGAGAAGTTATCAGGCATGTGCCAGTTAAATTGTGGCGCAGAAAAGCGTGCTACCTCATCAGATAGGAGAGTAAAGTTCGGCGTTGGCAGTGTGTTGCCTTGCAATCGATAGTGTACTCGGCTTGGAATTCCACATTCTCCGTTACTTAAACAGGGAGAAACTTCGACGAAAGTTGTGCCTCTTCTGAATATCGGTCCACGGCGAATACTGGTTTCGGTCACACCATTTTGCCAGATAAAACGCTCTGTGGGTTCACCAGCCTTTGCACTGGGTTTTTCTATAGCAATGCGATAAAGCACTGGCTCATTAAACTGGGCTGGTTTTTGCCAACTGATCAAAACCTCATCGCCATATCCTATATTCGTTTTGTTTACACTCAGTTGCCCAACCCGAACCGTGTTAATTGAATTGACCACTTCGATGTTAAATGTTTCGGTGAAGTAATCATTCACTTTAACTGTAATGTGATAAGTGCCGGGGTCGAGGATGCCAAAGTCATAATGATAATGTTGACTGCCTGGCACGGTGCGCCATTCTTCCTGATTAACTTTGACTTTCAGGGAGTCAATATATGGACTACTCAGTGTGCTGGCTTCCAGTGTCAATGGATGCTCCCTTGTGATCACTCCATTATTCACATGACTGAACTTTAACTGGTAATCAGGCTTGGCTGGCACTGAGAGAATTCTCGCAACAGAGCTCTTGGGGCCGCAGCTTAGGCTGCGGTCCATACCAGGCGCAACTCGGTTACACGCCCGCACAGTGGCATTGAGTAATCCTGTTTGGGTTATCTTCGCTCTGACGTGGAAGTTACCGTCATTATACTGGCGACGCAGAAAAGGTACGACACCATAAATGGAGCCAAGCCATTGATCATTGAGCTCAAGCAAGTAGTAACCATTTGGTGCGGCAACGACCTCGTCTGAAGGTTGCCAGTGAAAGAGCACTTCCTCACCGGTCTGAACATTCAATATGTCGGTGGGGCGTGGCTCGAGCACGTCTGCGGAGACATGGAAATCATCCACTACTTTAACTGGTCTGACATACGGGGTAGGCGGCACACCGACAAAGGCATACACAGTTTGGCTATGGGGTCCGCAATACTCTGTACCAGCCAGCTTGTTACACCCTTGAATCGTTATCTGATGAGCGCCTGTGCCAAGGTGATGTAGTTCAGTATGAAAGGCACCCTCACCATATTTACGGTTCAAATGGGTAAGAGAACGATATATGGTGCCATCGCGGTTGCCATTGATAAACAATTTATAATAGCCCACAAGTGGCGGTGCAACTTCCTCGGAGGCTTGCCAGTGCAACACGAGCGTTTGCTGGGTGTCGACTTCAATAGCCTGCTGCTGATGGAAATCTAGTGTGTCAGGTAGCCCGATAGCTATGCCCTGCGGTGCGTGTAACGGCTGAGCATATACCCTGAAGTCGACAGGCTCGATACGTTCTTGGTTTACTTTAAGGTGAAGTGTATACGCACCAGCGGGTTTGGCTTCAATAGAAAAGACATATTGTCCGTTTACCAGCGTAAGAGGGTGCCAGGTTTGACCATCTAAACTGGCCATAACGGAATCTGTTGGCGCATCAGTCAGGGGGGCTATCCAGATTTGCCCAGATTGGTTTGCTGTCAGTACGTCATTGTTAGTACCAAAGTCAAAGTCAAAGCGGCGCACTACATCAAGAGTGAGAGTCTCGGAGAACTGGCTACACTGCACACCGTCGCAGGCTCTGACTTTAAGCTGATGTTTGCCCGGCTCTGTAAAGTACAGGTCGAGGCTATTCTCACGGACTTGTCGAGCGGTGCCATTATGCCAAAGCTCATGGTAAGTGGCTTCTACAAATGGTTGCCATGACAGAGTGAGTTGTCGATGTGTTGTAATATGCGCAGGTGTAGATAACCAGCTCATTGTACCGGCAAGTGTTTTTGCTGGGTGTTGCGAAATAAGTTCACTGGTTTGCTGTGGCAGCCAGCCTTCGGATTTCACCTGTGTGGGTAAAATCATCGCGCCGCCAAATAGTATCAGCAAAGTAAGCAGTCTGTATATTGACATTTTAATTCCTTAACCTTACCTTGCTCAGCCGCCTTGCAGCCGGGTAACTCTGGCAGGTTTGCGACCCATCGACTTCTACTTCTTTGTTGCTGGTGTAGGCAGAGAGGAGTAGGGTATAGAGTGCATGATCGCTGGCACTCGTTGGGTCAAGCCACCAAAGCTGGGCATTGTCGCTTAGATTAACCTGACAACCCGTTTGGCTTGATGTGGCACTCAGGGTTACTAACACCCGAGTTGCCTGGACTTCTATGTTCAGAATGTTGGTCTTTGCCATCACTGAGCCACAAGCCAACATCAGCAACGCTGAGCAAAGTCGTAAGATTTTCATTGTGTTATCCTTATCAGAATGACAGTTCAGTCTTCTTTGACCAGACACAATCCTGCGCCGCAGATTGGGTGTTCAGTTTCAATGATCTCGTAACTGGTTTTGTTTTGGCGATTGAAGCAGCTGTAGTTTTGGGCGTTTCTATCCGCTGAGCTGGTAAAAGGTGCATTTTTATCACCCATAATGTAGTTACCATGGTGATAAACAGGAACACCATGTGTAGACAACCCTTGTCTGCCTCGGCAACCGCTATATTCGTGTTGGATCTCTGCGTTGTTATAGTGGATATTTAAGGTTTTATAGTCGACGCCACCTTCATCATCGATGTAAGTCCAACGATACTGACCGCTATCGTAGGCACTATTTTTATAGTGCGCGGTATCCACCAATGTGCCAATGCGAGTAATGCCGTCGCTCGCGTACAACCCAATTGAGCGGGCATTTGAGTTACCGGCGTTAGTATTGGGCGCCAGACGAAGACTTTGTACTCGCTCTACCCCAGCCAGATCCGCACAGTCCTGAGCCGACGTGACAGCCACAGCTTGTTGTTTTGCTACAGCAGTAATAAGCAAAGAATACATGGCACGGCCTGAGTGACTGTCCAGACTGACCGAGCGTAACTGGTTCTTGTTCTCTGCTACACATGCAACTGTGCTGGGTGCCATGGAGCTGGTTGAGAATAAAACGATGTTGTTTTCTATCTCAATTTGAGTAATTGGTCCGGCAATTGTTAATGGTGAGCACAGTGCGCATAGTAAAGCGAGCTTGTTCATGTATTTGTCCTTTGATTTGTCATTATATAAGTCTATTAATCGGCGCAATCGTAACACATTTGGGAACTAATCATATCCACCTCAGGAATAAGTGGTTGCTTTATAACTTTTTTCATCATTGGTTAAACTGGTCAGATGTGTTAGGGTTGGGTGTTATTTTATTCAACAGGTTAAGCGTTATGGCAACACCCTTATTAAAAACCTACAAGAAGTTTAAATGGTTGCCCTTTGGCAACTGGCTATTCAGCAAGGCGGTCTGCAAACGAGCGCCTTATTTTGGCACCATCAAGCCTAAGATTACTCACCTCAGTGAAGGACGGATCACGGCGCAGATGCCTAACCGAAAGGCGGTCCACAATCACATTGGTACAGTCCATGCGATTGCGCAGTGTAACCTTGCAGAGTTATGTGCTGGTGTGGTGACTGATGCCAGCATTCCGTACAAAACACATCGCTGGATCCCTAAAGGGATGACGGTGCAATACCTGAAAAAAGCCGAAACAGACCTGCGTGCAGAAGCGACGATTTCGCTACCACGCCAATGGCAGGATAAAGAGGAGCTAATCGTTCCGGTTGAGGTATTCAATAGTGAAGGGGTTAAGGTTTTTCATGCCGATGTCACTATGTATATTTCGGCGAAAAAGTAAAACAGGCCCGCGATTAGCGGGCCTGTTTTAATCAGAAAGTGTAGCGGTACTTCACTTCTGATTGGGTGTAATCCACACCATTGGTGTACTCAAGGATAACACTTGAATGGTCAGTGAAGCTAAAACGAATACCTGCATTTAAATAGACGCCGTTTTCGTTTTCAATGGGGCTTGGAAAGTCCATCATTTCATACCCGAGCTGCGCAAATCCATCCACGCGTTTGCCGAATGAATGCTCGTACTCACCATAAATACGGCGGGTATCTACAACTGAGTTAGAGCGATTAGTGGATACTTCAAACTCACCAACCTGAGCGCCAACTGCCAGGCGTCCATTGTCCGTTGAACGCAGAATGTAGCCCAGATTAAATGTCGTTTCGTCAACGTCATAGTCGTCATCTAAAAGCTTGTCGAAGAATGCCAGACTGTCTGAATGCTGATCGATTTTGAGTCCCATAAAGATACCGTTGGCAAATTCATAACTACCAGCAATGATAAACCCCTGAGGATCAACTGAATTCGGTGCGCCATCCAGGCTGGTCTCACCATAACCTACTTCCAGGTAGCTTTTGCTCAGCTCTGCAGCCTGAGAACTCAAAGATGCCGTTGCCAGTAGCAGGCCTAGTATATGCTTGTTCACTATATATCCTTTTAAACGTTAAGTGAGGAATAAAAAACGAGCTGTGAAAGCTCGTTGTTTTGTCATATGCGTGAAATGTATCACTATTGGATACGATATAGGAAGGTTAAGTTGATGTTTTTGTGTTATTAAATGTTACCTGGAAACATTTTCTGATACTCACACTTCGCTGGCTTTATCCAGTGGTGTGACGTTAGAAGGTTCAACACGATGATTCAGCTGACCCTGAATATGCGCACCGGCCTGAATTGTCAGCGTGTCATGTTCGATATCACCCGTGACTCTGGCACTGGGCTCCAGGGTCACACTGTCTGCACGTATACCGCCTTGTACCTGACCGCGCACCTGCACTTGCTTGGCAGTAATATTACCTTCGACGATACCTGAGTCACCAATAATGAGCTGGGTGACATTAAGATCGCCAACGACTTTACCATCTATCTGGATTTCGCCATCGCAATGAATGTTACCTGTGATTTCGGTGTCGGGAGAAATAAGCGAGAAAGGAAGTGAAGTTTTCTTTTTATTGAACACGTTTGAGCACTCTTGCCAGTTTTACAGGGTTTATATGCTTTTTATCCTGTAACACCTCATAATGCAAGTGTGTACTGGTACTACGACCTGTGCTACCCATCAGGGCAATTACATCTGATTGCTTAACCGTTTGGCCTCTTTTCACTTTGATGGTGTGCAAATGACCATAGCGGGTCACTATGCCATTGGCATGTTGAATCTCAATAAACTTACCATAACCGCCATTTTTGCCAGCTTTTTTGACCACACCATCAGCCGGAGCAATGATTTGAGTTTTGTGCCAGCCTGCCATATCCACCCCTTTATGATAGGCACGGCGGCCTGTGATGGGGTCTTTGCGAAAGCCAAAGGCGCTGGAAATATAATACTTGTCGTGCGCTACGGGCATCATTTTTGGCGTGGAGTGTAGTAAGTTTTCCAGCTGATTGAGTTGCACCGAGTCATCGATAAGCTGGGTATAGCTGTCATTTAGCAGCGTTGCATCAACCTGGTGATATGGACCACCCTGAGCGGAGTTGCTTTCGGTTGACAGTGTCAGGCCTGCTTCATTAAACCCGGCCATCAACTGATTGTGACGCGCCGAAATAACGGCCTGTAAGGTGGTAAGTAATGCAGCCTGAGCATCATTCAGCTCTGTACTTTGTTCCTCAAATTCATGACTGTCACTGATCGCGGGCTGTGTTTCCGCCTGCGGTGTACTATCTGGTAAAGAAGTCGGAGAGTCTGTTTGTTCGGTGATAGAGGTTGGCAGTGCACTGACAATTTCACTGAGCACTGTGTGTTGTTCGTTTAAAGTTGCCAGCTGAGTGTGCTGCTGCGCCAGTTTTGCGCTCAGTTGTTGCTTTTCTTGTTCCCAGCTTTGCGCTTTGGCTCTAAGTTCAGATTGTAAGGCATTGACTGTATCTTGCTGCTTAAAAAACGCTGATGTACTGATAACTAACCAGCTAAGAGCACTACAAACCAGCGCTAGTGCGATAAATTGCAACCAGCCGGGCACAACCATCAGACTAACCTGGCCGTTCTGGCGCAGCATTAGTTGTTTAGGTTGAAATAGTGATGTGATCAGGCGTTTGATATAGCGAAACATAACACGTAAAAATTAAAAATAACGACTCACTTTAACAATTTTTATGCAAAAAGCCAGTATTTACTTACAAAAAAAAGGTGTACTTAAGCACACCTTTGTTTTGTATAGGAATAGTTTTTCGCTTGCGATTATTTCGCTGGCAGAATAGTGCCTTCGACTGAACCGAAACCGATACGTGCAAAGCCGTTGGCTTCACACCAGCCACGCATAATGACCTTGTCACCATCTTCCAGGAACTTACGCTCTTCGCCATTGTCCAGGGTGATGGTCTCTTTACCGCCACGTGATAGCTCTAACAGTGAACCCGCTTCTTCGTGCTCTGGACCAGACTGAGTACCTGAACCCAGCATATCGCCTGGCAGGAAGTTACAGCCGTTTACTGTGTGGTGAGTCACCATTTGCGCCACTGTCCAGTAGCTGTGCTTAAAGCTGGATTCTGACAGCTTGCTAGGCGCAGCATTGGCTTCGCGCATTTTCGCTGTTTCAAGTAGTACGTCCATTTGGATATCGAACGCACCAGCTTCACGGTTGTGTGCAGACTCCAGATAGTCCAGAGGCTGAGGATCTTGCTCATCACGGTGCCAGTTGGTGCGATACGGCGCCAGGGCTTCTGTAGTAACAATCCAGGGTGACACAGTTGATGCAAAGTTTTTCGCCAGGAATGGACCTAATGGCTGATATTCCCAAGCCTGAAGATCACGAGCAGACCAGTCATTGAACAGGCAGAAACCAAATACATGGCTTTCGGCATCTTCAATTGAAATAGAGTCACCCAGTTCATTGCCTTTACCCAGGTAGATACCCAGCTCCAGTTCGTAGTCCAGACGCTTACAAGGGCCGAAAGACGGTGTATCTGCATCAGGTGCTTTTGTCTGACCTTTAGGACGAGGGAAGTTCTGACCAGACACATCAATTGAAGAAGCACGGCCGTGGTAACCGATTGGTACCCACTTGTAGTTAGGCAGTAAAGGGTTGTCCGGACGGAACAAACTACCTACCGCTGTTGCGTGGTAGATTGAGGTGTAGAAATCAGTGTAGTCGCCAATGTGACAAGGTAATGCATATTCAACGTCAGATTGTGCAACCAAGGCCGCCTCTAGTGCGCCCTGATGCTCTGAGCCTTCACGAAGTGCACGAGACAATGCCAGGCGTAGTGCAGACCAGTAGTTCTGGCCCATACCCATGAACTCATTCAGTTTAGGTGCATTGGCTGCTTCAACGGCATCCTGTGCTTCACCACTGAAAATACCTGCACCAGCAACCACTGCCAGATCCAGTACCTGATCACCAATGGCGACACCGCCACGGAACTCTTCAGCGCTGTCTTTGCGGCGGAATGAAGCAAATGGCAGGTTTTGAATTGGGAAGTCGGTACCGGCCTGGTTCGCGCTGGCAACCCAGCTTTTAAGATTAATGTCGTGCGTTTCGTTGATAAAAGACATGGTCTTTCCTTTTTGCAAGTTTGAGGCTGCTCTCAGATGTGGTGATAGCGTTCTGGTTTTTCAATGCAACATCTGAGTCTCAGACAAATTAAACGGCAAAAGCAGCCAGAAGGCATGGCCCCAAGCTGCTTTTAATTATCCACTCTCAAAGGAGAATTAGATCACGCCGCGGCGTTCCTGATCACGCTCGATAGACTCGAACAGTGCCTGGAAGTTACCTTCACCGAAACCACCGTCGTCTACACGCTGGATCATTTCGATAAAGATAGGGCCGAACAGGTTCTTAGTGAAGATCTGAAGCAGGTAGCAATCTTCGCTCTGGCTGTCTACCAGGATCTGGTGCTCTTTGATCTTGTCACGGTCTTCTTTAACCCAAGGTACACGGTCAAAGATAGTGTCGTAGTAGTGATCAACAATATCTAATGTTGCAATGTTAGTCTGGTCAAGCTTGTCCAGTGACGCAACCAGGTCATTGGTCAGGAATGCCAGGTGCTGTACGCCCGGGCCATTGTACTCGTCCAGGTACTCGTCGATCTGGTTGTTGTTGTCGTCTTTACCTTCGTTAATTGGAATAGAGAAGGTGCCACATGGAGACTTCAGTGCGTATGACAACAGAGCAGTCTTCTGACCTTTGATGTCGAAGTAACGAACTTCAGTAAAGCCGAATACGTCTTTGTAGAAGTTTGCCCATGTTTCCATGGTGCCTTTGTATACGTTGTTAGTCAGGTGGTCGATGCGCAGGAAGCCTTTGTCTTCAACGATGACTTGCTCTTCCAGCTCAACGAAGTCTTGCTCAAAGATAGAGCCTTTGTCACCGAATACGTCGATGAAGTAGATCAGGCTGTCACCGATACCGTAAATAGCTGGGTAAGGCAGATCTTTGTGTGTTGAATCGGTCGCTGGTTTTGCACCACGCTCTACCGCGATTTCAAACGCTTTTTGCGCGTCTTCTACACGCCAGCCCATTGAGCAGATAGCTGGGCCGTGGCTCTTAGCGAACTCTGCAGAGAAACCGCCGCGCTCTTTGTTCAGCAGGAAGTGAATGTCATGCTGGTTGTAGTATAGGATGTCTTTGTCTTTAAACTTTTTCAGTTTAGAAAAACCAAAATCGGCAAAAATCTTTTCCATGTAGTCCGCATCTGGTGTTGCGTACTCGGTAAACTCAATGCCTACTAGGCCTAGAGGATTTGTTACTTCACTCATTGTCATACTCCCGCTTTAAAGCACTGGATCGCTATTTGTTTTGTGCTGTGGATGATTAATCAAAATGACCAAAAGGGGAAGCTATGGGGGTGAATTAGCAAGAGGGCGAAATGTAAATTCTGTCGTACAAATTGTCAGGGTTATACGGATTGAGTGAACAGGATAATTTTTTCGATTATAAGTCTCGATTTGTTCTGTAAATTGGATTGCTTGGCTCCAGTATATTTCAAAGGAAATAACTTATCCATATGATAAAAAAGTACTTTTTAGTTCATTGCTGACAGCGATATTATGGTGGAACTTTTAAGGGGACGGTCTCTGTGAGAGGTAAATTTTGCCTAGGTGTATCGGTAAGTTTACAAAAGAGAGTCAGAAACAGAAAAGCCGCACAAATTTAGTGCGGCTTTTTACATGAATCACAGAACGAAAATTACTGTCTTTCGCCCGAGATCTCTAATTCTTTCTCAAGATAATGCTCCTGAGTGTGTGGCTCGTCAGTGCTTCCCTCAGCACCATGCATCCAGTCAACCAGCTTATTACTGAGCAGGTACATCGCCAGAGCAGACAACAAGGCAGTCGCACCCAGGCCGATGAAAATGCTCATGGCGTTGTTCATTGCTTCCTGGCCTTCACCAATGAATGAACCAACGAAACCAGCGATCTTGTTTGCAACCGCTGTACACAGGAACCATAAACCCATTAATAGTGATGCCAGACGTAGCGGTGCAAGCTTACTTACCATAGATAAACCAATTGGTGACAGGCATAGTTCACCCAAAGTATGGAACAGGTAGAAAAGTACCAGCCACATCATGCTGATCTGTAAGTTGCCAGGATCGCTGCCTTCAGTGATAAGCGCCATCATCATGGTCAAAAAGCCGAGCGCCAGGAATACCAAAGCGATGGCGAACTTGACTGGTGAATTAGGCTCACGTTTGTCGAGTTTAAGCCAAATCATTGCCACCAGGGGTGCAAAAATAATAATGAAGATAGAGTTCAGAGACTGGAACCAGGAAGCCGGAATTTCAAAGCCCATCAGCATACGGTCTGTGTAGTCAGCGGCAAATAGGTTCATCAGACCACCTGCCTGCTCGAAGCCCATCCAGAAGATAATACTAAATACACTCATAGTGAAAATAACACGGATGCGGTCTTTTTCCTGGCTTGTTAGTGGCTCTTTGGTGTTGCTGTTAGATTGCTGCTGAGACAGCTTGGCAGCAGGCACCACACCGATGTCGCCCAAATATTTCTGGCTCAGGAGTAGTTGCATTACAACGGAGATCACCATACCGATACCCGCAGCGATGAAACCTGCTTGCCAGTTGATCTGTGCTGCAACATAACCAGCGATAATTGGACCCAGCGCGCCACCTAAGTTGATACCCATGTAGAAGATAGTGAAAGCTCCGTCACGGCGTTTATCACCTTCCTGGTACAAATCACCAACCATAGTTGAAATGTTTGGTTTGAACAGACCATTACCAGCACACAGCAATGCCAGACCGACATAGAAAACTTGCTCTTCCATACCGGCAACCAGGCTGTGTGGTATACCCATGGTGAAGTGACCTGCGGCCATCAAGATACCACCCAGGATAATGGCTTTACGTTGACCCATGACATTATCAGCCAGCCAGCCACCAATTAATGGTGTCAAATATACCGCCATGGTAAAGGTACCATAGAGGCTTAGTGCATCGGCATTGGTCCAGCCGAAGCCACCATTTTGTACCTGAGCAACCAAGTATAAAACCAGAATTGCACGCATACCGTAGTAGCCAAAGCGCTCCCACATTTCCGTGCCGAAGAGTAAGAACAGGCCTTTTGGATGACCCAGAAACTCACCGCGATTAGGTAATGAATTCATATTATTCCCATTTCAATCAAATGTGTTGTGTTGGCCTTAATATTATCGATGCTGTAGGTACTGCTGATGACAGTATTACTCTGCATACTTTGAACGGGTGGCCAGTCCCCAAATGATTTACAAGTTAGTGCAATGTTGACTAACTATGCATTAAAAGCGCGTCAGTATACCTAGTGGGGTGGCGATGGGGAAGCCTTACCAGCTGGGTTAGACGCTTTTTGTATACAAAAAAACAGCCGGTCTGGCTGGTTTTTGCGCATATAGAACAAATGTGCCGGTTATCGGCAGAAATTGTCGACAAACGTCAGGTCATTGATGTGCTCAGGACCTTCCATCACTAATGTCGCAACGGCGGTATTTGGATTGAGCTGCCAGATTTGTGCATTGCTGCCATCTTCACGACCAGATACATACAGTTCGCCACTGTCTGTGATTGCCAGGCCTGATGCCCAGTTCACGCCGTGTTCACCAATCTTCGTAAGTTCCATGTTACCTTCGTCAAGGGTATACAGCGCCTTGCCGGTTAAGACGTAAAGCACGTTCCCGTCTGCTGAGTAAGCAATGTCACCATGGCTGAAATCGTCGCCTGAGTAAGACAATTTACCAAGCACGGTTTTTTCACCGCTGGTCATGTCAAAATCGTACATATACGTCTTACTGGTGCTACGTAAAGAGATACCGTCAGGTGTGACCGCAGAGCGATATAAAGGCCATGATTTAGTCTCAGCTACGCTGTACTGCTGATTACCGTTCAGGTCCAGTGCCCACAGAGTGGACGCTTTAGTGCTATTGTTGGTCTGTTCCATGAAGTACAGTACGCCATCTTTACTGGCGATATTCGAGGCGGTGTGTGTGACACCCGATACTGTGCTGTACTGACCTGCATCCAGGTCAAAGTGGTAGACGAAACCGTTTTGTGCAGAGCCGTAGTTATTGATGCCAAACAGACCAGTTACACAATCTGCGGTAACAGACACATTGTCCAGTAATGCGCCGTAGGAATCTGAATTACCTGCACCCACGAATTTCAGTGTACTTTCAGCGCTGTCAGCCGTCACTGTGATGGTGTAATGTTGCCAGCCGCGTTGTGTACCGTTTAGTTCCGCGATTACCTGGTCGTCCCAGTAAACGGTTGCTTTGTTGGTGTCTGCATTATTGGTAACACGCGGTGAGTAGTAGAAGCTCACGACATACTGCTTGCCCGCTTCAGTCGCAACACTTTGGTACGCACTGTAGTTACGGGTTGAATCCAGCTCCAGGTATTGTTCACCATCCTGAGCCTGGATAAGGCCAAGGCGATTAGTTTGAATTTCAAATTTTGCAGAGCTGCGATTCCAGCCAGGTAGGGTTCGCATCAGGCTCCAGGAGCCGTTGATGGTGTTTGATTGCTCAAAAGAACCGTTAGTGATCAGATTGTCACTGGCATTTGTAGCAAAGCTACTGATTAGGGCGGCACTCAGGCCAAGCGCGATAACTGATAATTTCATAGATATACTCCAGGGCTTCACTCTATTCGTGTAAATAAAATGTTATCCCTAATCAATTTTAACTAGTCCCATTTTCTTACTTTTACACGGTCTGGTCAATTACAAATCAAAAAATGACTGTTAGTTCCTATTTATGCCTCAATTTTAGAATATAAAAGTAGTACCAAAGGGTTGGTTTTTACACGCTGTGTTCCTAATACTTTTACATGTCATCTGATCTACTGTCGTTTCGCATTTTGCACATTTTTGCGTTTTGCATGTCCATCAGGGCCATTTGGCTTGGTAAATTAGCAAAATGCGAAAACAAACCATCAAGTGAGACGCTCAATATCGAAAGAAGCAAGGAGCGTGCCCACTTTTTATTTATATGGGCGAAGGTGGAGGTATGCTAATCCTGGCCGCGGTTAAGCCAGCGTTCTGTCAGCCAGCCAGGTTTTTGACCTCGGTTTAATGCGGCCAAAACTGTAATGGCGCGCTCCGGGGTGATCCGTTGCGATGCGATGTCCTCATATACCTGTTGTGCGGTTTTCTTGCGCTTAACGGCGGCGCCAGCATCTAGAAATGACTCCACGACTTGCAGTATAAAGCGGGTGAAGCCAGATAAACTTTCAGGACCTGCAGCCTGATCATCACTGGCACTTTGCTGAGTGAGCCGCTCGGCCAGATGGCTGAGTTCGGCCTGGGCAAATTCGCTTTGTGCCTGAGGCAGTTTACTGAGGGTTTGTAGCATTTTGGAGAAATAGTCTCGCTCAATTCGATTGACTTTATCGAGTTGCGTGAGTTTATTCAGGTCGCGGCGAAACTGAGCATGACTTATCTGAGGTTCGAGCAGCCGTTCACAGCTGGCATGCAGCGTATGCCAGTGCTGCCAGGCATAGACGTAATTGAGCCCGGGACCTTTGATGTTTTGCATGCCCACAATTAATTGATGTTGGCCGGCCAGGCCCAAGCGAGCGATACGGTTGGTCAGATCGTCTGCGGTGATATGGGGATTATCCAGCAGCAATAACTTGCTATGCAGGATGCTGAACAGTACACGTTCCAGTTGTTTCTGGTGGCTTGTTAAATCCTCCAGGCTCAACAGTGACTGGGCCAGTTGCCAGTTTTGTATTCGCAGCTGGATAATGCGTTGCTGTACTTTATTGTCAATATGCTCGGTCAATGCAATACCCAGTAAATCTTCATCGTACAGGTGAGCGGTTTCGAGCCAGGGGGTGTCAAACAAAGCGTTCAGCTGGTCGACATAGTGCGCGGGGGAGGCATTGTATTTCCATTGAGTCAGCAGACGTATCAAATCTTGTTTGTCGTTATTGCCAATTAGTCGGCTTAAGCGGGTATTCAGTGCTTGATCCAGGTAGGCCTCAAAGCCATCGACGTTACTACCAATCACCACAACATGATCGAAACTCAGATCTTCAATTAACAGTTGCGCAAAGACCTTTGAGCGTGCAACCCGGTCATTGCGGTTATTGAGCAGGGCAATGGTCTGTGTTTCGGGTTTGTCGTTGAGCTCAAATAAACCAAGGCGACGCCAGTTTTCCAGCGTGGCGAGGCGCTCGTTCGCTGACATACTGTTGACAAACGATTGAGTTAGATGGTCCACCGGGGCTTTGGTAAAGTGCTGTAGTACTCCGACATCTGGCACAATACGTTCGGCGGTTTCTTTGTAGACATAATCTTTGTCTATCCCTATATACTGGGCCATTTTACATACCAGTGCGATATTGTCCGGGTGCTCTTCATAAGGATATAGAGCACGAATATCCGGGGTGATCTGAAAACCTTCCCCCCAGTGCAGCTGGATCAGTGTGGATTGCTTGTGTTCGGCTGCCCGGTTGAGGATGGGGGCCATGGTTTGTTCAGCAGTGAAAATCTGAGTGTGGCTGCCAATAAAGGCGGCCATTTCTTGTGCCACATCAACGCCGCTCGGGCCCAGAATATCCTCGTGATCCGGGTAGGTATTAGTAATGGTGGTGAAGTTGTCTCGCATCCAGCGGCGCAGGATCCGCACATATCTGGGTGTCAGGCCCATACACTCCCATAAAAAGACATCAGCGCGCACTGAGCGGGCAAAGGCCAGGACATCGCTCTGTTCCCAGATACTGGCTTTGTCAAAAGGCCGGAACAGGGGGAGCTCATATTGCTCTCCGGAGCTGCGCGCGAAAATCATCATGGCTTCACAACCGGTGGTTTTGGTGACTACGCGAAGTGCCAGACTACTGAATAGTGCTGCTTTGATCCGTTCTGTACCAGATTTCCCTCGTGTACCCCAGCCACCTATGGTAACGGGGATCTTCGCGCGATTAGTGCGGATTTTTCGATTCAGGCGAACATGTCTCATCCAGAAATAGAGGATAAATGTCGACACAAAAAACACCAGCTGTCCGATGCTATTTTGGTAAATGGAATACAAATATTCCTTAAAGCTATAACCCAAATTGACTAACACACCTGGTATGCCGGCGCGAGCGAACAAGTTGGCAATACCAGACTCAACCTCAAAGGTACAATCCAGTTCACTGCCATAGGGCTTAAACTCCAAGCCAAAGCCGAGTTTACGTATTCGGGCCAGGTAGTTTTGCTGCTCAAGCGTATTGCCTTTTCGTAAGCCGTCTATGTCGGCGTACTGAATCGACAATTGCCAATAGGCGCGAACACGTTGCCAAAGATGTTTGGGTGGTGTCACGATTAAAATGCCATCGGGGGTGTAACTTTTCTTACTGGCTTTGATATTGTCCTGGCTCAGCACGGATAATAGGTAGTCAGGTAGCGGTAAATGGGGACGTGCACTGGCCTCCTTGAGATGATAAAGCGCTTCGCCGGGTACATTGGTTGCGCTGATCTCTGCGGTGGTGCAACTGGGCACATGCAATTGTGCTGACGGGATTTTGGCACTGGTATGACTAAAGCTTTGACGTTTATCGGTGCTTGGCGTGAAAAACTCATGCCATATACGCCAAAAACGGCGACGACGTTTGTAGCCAATTACAACCCGCCAGCCTTGTTTGTCCTGATAGGCGTTAAAGCTTTGCTCATGCTGCGCCAGCATACTGAGTGCGCGGCCGAGTGTGTCCTGGTCGATATCTGCTGGCAAATAAACGGTCTCGTGCTCAGCCAGACGCTGTGCGAGTTGCGCATGCAGGCTTTGCTGGGTGAAGCTGAATAACTGCTCACGGGTTCGTGTAATATAGCGTCGCACGGCCAGGTCAGGTTCACGCTCTAGCGCCTCATTCAACACACCTATATAGCGTTGCATCAACACCGCATCCTGATTTTTTGAGGTATCGTCCAGTGTTGCTTCAACGGCTTCATTTAGCATAAGTCTGGGGCTTTGTTCCAACAGTATTCGCTTAACTTCCAGACATTCCTCACCAAGGAGGTGGGTATACCATAACCCAAATGCATACTTGTTAGCAGAAAAACGGGCAGCGGTAAGCTGTTTAACCAGAGTGAAACGCACCGCATCGACCGTTTCATCCGCAAAACGTTTTTCAAGTAGTTCCATGGCCAGTGTATCGGGCAGATTGCGCAGTTGCTCAATACATACTTGCCGTACCCGGGCAAACGGATGCTGCGCCAACTCCCGAAGCAAGGGAATATCCCGTTCCTCCAGGGGGTATTTATTGGCGAGGATACGGGGCATCGCAGCGATAATAAACAGCTGATCGCTGTGCTTCTGTGCTGATGTAGTGCCACTGAGACTGGCTTCCACATAGGCCCACATGTAACTGCGCACAAAGGTCGGACGCTGGTGGATCAGAATTTCCAGGATATCCACAACGGCCTGATAGGGCGTATTCTCGGCATCAAGTAACTCTATGAGCTCAGCAACCAGCTCGCTGTCCAGATCTGGATTGGCTTTACATTCATTGATCACGGAAACCTGATTGACCAGCGCACGGATCATCCCATGGCGCACATGTGCATTGTTACTGGTGGCCATCAGCCTCAGGAAGAAAGGTTGTAGATCTAGTTTTTTCCAGGCCTCATCCAGGTTATCTAGCGACAGCCTGAGATAGCGAATCGTAAGTGCACCCAGCTTGGCGATAAGAAACCTCAGATCCTGTTCTAAGTCGGCGACTAAGGTTTGATAGCGGCCGATAACGGCACCCTCATCAAACCAACGTGAGAATGCCTGTTTATCTTTTTGTAGCTGGGTGGTTGAGGCCCCCAGTGTTTCAGCATACTTGAGGATATGCAGTTGTTTTTCCGTGGCCAGCTCTGCTTTGCCAAGACGTTCTACAAACGACTGGTAGTCGGCGTCGTGACCCTGAAGTTGTTCATGCAGGCGTTCAATTTTGTGGCGTAAAAAAGCAATGGTTTGCAATAGCTGCCAGTAGTTCAGCTGTTCGTCTTTTGGCTGGTTTTGTAATAGCTCCCAGCCTGCTAACTCCTCGAGCAACTGATGGTACTTATGGCGGTGCAGATTGAGCCAGAACTGTTCTGTATCGGCAAATAAGATAGCCTGAAGCTGGGTTTTTAATCGGTTATCGGCCATACAGGTCCTGCTCTAAGAAATGCGTTAGTTGCAGTGATTCAAAAATGATTTCGTCGTGTGCAAACGGGTCAAAGCCACTGCGTTGTAAATTACCCAAAGTCACTTCAAAACGAATGCTGTGGTTATTTCGGAACCAGTCTTGTGTCCAGTTCAGGCTGATCCAGCCAGCAGTGTGTTCACTGAAGTCAAACAAGGTTTGCCAGCCCAATGTCGTCAGATACTGCCAGGTCGCATTTGGCCGGTGGTCATCGGCAAATACATAGCTGCTGCTTAGCCCGACAGAGAAAATATGGCCCTGATAATACTGCTGCCAGACTCCACTTAACGAAGCGACGTCCAGTGATGTCCAGTCCGAATTGGAGGTGGTTGTCAGTTGGGCACTGAGCTGGCTGTCTACTTTGCTCTGATGGCGGATGCGATAACCACCACGCCAGCCATCGCTGTGGTTGTAGCGATAAAAATTGAACATGGCATTACTGATGGTTTCGTCCGCCAGATAGTCTTCTTTATCAATGCTGGTGTAGTAATAAAAAGGTTGCCACCACCACTGGTGACGCCAGTGTTGATCCTCTCGCCAAATTTCGCCGATTGCGACAGTCCATTGACTGGTCAGGTGGGTTTCCCGACTCAGTGGTGATTCCTGCCAGCGATTGTACCACTGCGCTTTGGCAAACCAGTCGTCTTCATCATCAAGCCAGTCATACAAACCATTGATACTGAACGACGGTTCGCTGGTATTGTTCAAACGAAAAAAGCTCTCCAGTCGATACCAGTGCTGTTTATAGCGGTTACGCAGTCGAATACCCAGATCCAGCGTGTGCTCTGAGCCAAGCGGTTCACTGCTTTGATAGATGCCATCACGGTTATACTGCATCACCCCCTCAACGTGTGTGAGATTCCCATCGGCCTGCATAATAGCTTGATGATAGGTGTTCTCATTCCTGGTGTATACGAGTTCTGGCTGGGCCACCCTGTAGGGCTGCACGGGGGGAGCCACGGCCAGCTTGTGGCGATTGGGGTCCAGTTGCCAGCGATAGAATCTTGCCAGGCTCGCGGTTTGTGGGGACAGGGTGAGTAAGCCGGCTGGGTAAAATCCGGATTGTTCGCGTCGTGCTCCCTGCTCCACATACTCCAGTTTAAGTATCGCATCTTGACTGAGTTTTGCCGTGATCGGATTGGCCTCGTCACCATAATAAAAGAGCTGTTCGGCGGCCAGTTCAATGGCCTGCCAGCGGCCTTGCTGATAGGCTTCGACTTCAACACTGAGTAATTGCGCGGCAAAAGGGTTAAGCCAGCGCAATGTCAGGCCCGGAGCACTCAGATCTGCGCGGGTTAACCCCAATTCACTGCGATTGTTATCGAGACGCCACAGTAGGTTGCCAGCAATACGGTCAATACTGATCTGTGGGCGCTGATGCTGTTGCAGTAATTCAGCATTGGCAAAATGAAAGACCAGTCTGACTTGCAGTGATTGCAATTCACTCAGGTTAAGCGCCAGGCTATGATTCGGGCGCAAGATCAGCCCAGGCAGCGCATCGTCGCGGCTGGTATGGCGGCTAAATTGCTCAGCGGCACTGCGCTTTGACAGTGCTGATAAGTCGATAAGCTGGGTACCTGCATAATTTTGGTAGCTATTAAATGCCTCCCAGTGGCCAAAGCTTTGAATACGGCCATACAGTGTAGCTAATGACTCTGCTGGAGGGTGCTGCATCAACCTGGCTGATAAAGCCGTGAACTCATGCTCGCTGAGCGATTGAGTTTCAAGTCTTAACAGAGCATTAAGCAGCAGGTCGCGCTGTGTGGCCACCGTGCTTGCGCTGCCCAGGGGCGTTCGATATAGCAAGGATATAAAGTCTTCCTGCCACAGTGTCCCGGCCAGATCCAGAGCGTTGGTAATATTGTGTGAGGGAGGCAAAGCACTGAACTGAAGCAATAGTAGCTTTTCGCTGCTTAGGGTCAGTTGTTCGCCGGCACTCAGCGCAAAGTAACCGGTACTGGCAATAGAAAGGCGAGGTTGATCGTCCTCATCAATGTGCAATACGGTTGTCGCAGGTATGTCGTCAAATATCGGCATGATTTTACGCAGCTTAGCCTGGTGGGCATGTAACCAGGACATCTGGCTTTGCTCTGTCTCAATGGCTTTTGACCGGGCGCTGACTCTGATCACCATGGGTTGGTGGGCTGTGATAGTAATTGACTCATCCGCCAGTGGGTAGGCAGTGGTGTTACTGGTCTCGCTGAGCACGGTGCTGACGCCATGATGACGCAGAGAATAATCAAGCACGGGCGGGTTACTGACTGGGTGCGTATACCCAAGTTGCGCACTTAAAGGTTGCAGCGTGTGATTGTCGTTGCGTGTGTCGTGGCCCAGCCACAGTGCATAAAGGTCTTGCTTGAGTTCGGCAAAACTGCTGATAAGTGCATCCCGGCACTCTGGTAAGGCGTTGCGCCACAGGCTGCATAATCCGAGAATGCTTTGAATGGCCTGGGTTTTTTGGTAATGCGCCAATAGCTGCTGGGCTGCATAACGTTGCAGTTCTGGGTATGGATGACCGAGCAGGGCGCCCAGATAGCGCTGGGCGGTATTGTGTTCTCCCAATGCCCAAAACGCGCTCAGGCGCAACTGCCAGGCTCGGATCACAACCTCCTCATGGGGACTGGTGATCAGGGCTTTCAGTAAAGGCAGCGCCTGTTGTGGGTCCTGGCTGACCAGCATTTCAGCCTCTCCCAGGCGAAAGTGCCAGTGGCTGGCACTGAGGCTGGTTGTGGTGTCTGCCTGCTGTGGGTGAGCGAGCACAAACCGGGATTGGGCTTGCTGATAGCTATGAGCCAGGCGTTGTAGCTGTTGCTCCAGACGATAGGCAATAGCAGGACTTTTGTCTTCAAGCAAGCCTGGGCGCTGATATAAAACGGCGTTGTTTGGCAAAGCTTGTAGCTCCCTGACTCGGATTGCCAGGTCTACCTGGGCATCGTCACTAATCGTCACACTCACCTGACTGGCATCCAAAGGCAGAGGTAATGAAATCATGGTAAAGCGGTTGGACGGCAGCAGGTTTATTGTGTGCCGATAACTGTCAATGACCAGCGTCAGCTCTGCGGCATTGGTGCTGCGGGTATACAGTCTAAGCGTATCCGACAAGCGTGGTTGTTCAGGTAATTCAAATTGCACGGCGCCGGATACCGCATGATAGTGCAAAGTCTGGCGCTGCTCGGTGGCAAACAAGCGATCTATAGCCGGGCGGTAAGCATGTACAACGCTTTGCTCACTGAAATGGCTGGTGAAGGCGTTGTCTGATTTTTTGGGTAATAAAAAGCGCACGGTACCCAGTGTATCCTGGAGCTCGGACAGGCGTTGTCGCTCAAGCGCGCTGGCCAGTGCTGCATCGGCCGAGTGCAGCGATGAAATGTCATGGTGCTGGTAGACCTGTTCGAGGTGCCACTGTAAATTATCCGTCCAGTAAGGGTTAAACAAAGGTTCCGGCCAGGTTTGCGCCGCGTCGGTATCGTAAAGTCCTCGCTCCATGCGGACTAAATTCAGCAAAGTGTCACCCTGAGCCTCAATACGCAGGTAGTTACCTGCCTCAACCGCTATATAGTCGCTGCTACTCAGGCCAATGACCTGATCATTGCGCAATTTCACATCGTGAGTCAGACGGTATTTGCGCAGCTGAGGCGTAAACTCATCGGCAGGGGTGTCACTCAGCGATAGCTGACTGATAAGCGCACCATCCAGCCTGGCCGAGAGTACACCGGGCTGAGCTGGATCGGGCAGGATGCGCCGTGCGTTGAGCCTGAGTTTGGTGGCTTCTGTGAAAAATAATTGAATGCTCTGCCCATCATTTAAGCGATAGTGCGTAGTATGCGTTTGTGCTTCATAAAGCTGCATTGCCGGAAGCGCTAGTTTGACGGGGATGCGAAACGGGTCTCTGTGCCTGTGAAATAGACCTTGCCAGGCAGAGACGCTTTGTATTTCATCGGTTGGGTTATAAAAGCGCAGCAAGCGGGTCGTTGCAGTGGCTGGCAATTGACACTGGTGTTGTGTGCAGCGCATGTCGGCTTGGGTAACGCGTTGCATGGCATAGGGAGATTGCCCCTGCCACACTTGAATAGCGCGTGGCTGGTTTTCAAGGCTCAACCAGTGTCCGGCTGGTAGTAAAATCAAACGTGATTGTCTGGCATCCAGATTGACAGTCGCTGCGCTGCGCTGCAATTGTAGTGTGTCCGGCTGGTACCAGCTGGGTGCACTTTGCAGCGCCGCAGGCTTGGCCTGAGCGGGCAACAGACAACTTATCAGGAGCAATACAATCAAATAAGGCATAAAGTAAACTGTTCCATAATGTCGGGCTGTGCGACCAGTCGCTCGCGCATGGAGCGACTGATCTCAATATGAATAAAGTAGCCTGCCGGTAATCCCAGGCGGTGCATAACATTGCGTGTACCGCCTAATTCAGACACTTGCTGTGGGTACTGATAAGTATGCTCGCTCAGTTTTGATAAACACATCTGCAATTGTGACAAAGCGTCGGTACTTTGTCTGCCCTGGCTGATAATGAAATCCGCCTGGCGTGCCTGAGGCGTGCGACGTTTGCTTTGGCTGAAACCATGTAGCTGGTACAGGTGACTGGTTGGGTAACGTCGTGCAAACGCCTGTGCCGCTGCGGCGTGCAAGCCACTTGGACGATGCGAATAGTCCATGCTGTATAAGTCCGGGCTGGGCGCTTTGCGGTGCTCTGTGTTGATCACCAGCACCTGACATCGTGTAGCGAACACGGCTTTGCCTATTTTATCTGTCAATTGGTCATGAAACTTATGCGGCACAGATAGCATGCAGGCAGAGCCTTTGGGCCGGTAATATAAATCGCCGCCGCCAAACTGTGCGGAGCTGGCTTGCAGCATAATCAGACCTGGCTGACTGCGCAATTGCCAGGGAGGTAGCGCCATGGGCTTTGCAAACCAGTTGTACACTTGTTGCCAGCTGGGAGAGGGCAACTCAGCAGCGTCACTGGCAAAACCTTTGCCAGTAAGGAGCATCAAAAACAGGTACGGTTTAAAATTCATGTTGCCACCATTGCGGTTGAGGAGGTGGAGTTGCATATTCTTCCAGTAAGGCAAACCACAGGGGTTGCTCCGCTGACACGATTAGCTGATTGAGCTGTTGTATATCCGTCCCGATTGTAAGCGTGACTGACGGGTAGGCGGTCAGGGCCGGATCTTTTGGGTGCAATAAGAATGCTGACTGCGCAAGATCAGGCGCCAGAGCATAGCGTTTGCGAGCAATACTGTACTCATCTGTCACCACCTTGCTGAATTGTCCGTCCAGCTGTGTATTGAGAATGAGTGGTGCGACAGGATGAGTGCCTCTGACGAAAGGCTTGATCACAATCGCCATTGGCTTGTCACGGCCTCGGTAATCTTGGCTTAAAGTCTGCCCGGGTTGTAGCTGAAATAGCCGTACTTTCCAGTAATCACGTGGTGTTCCCTGATTGATAAATAGTTGCAAAGCTGGGTCAGATAAGTCGGGTGCCTTGTCCAGCTGGTCGATTTCCTGCTCGGTGTAGCGGATCCCGGTATTACTGAGAGTGATGATTTTGGGCACGGGCGCTGCTACCAACTCAGTTTGCTGCATACTGAGTTGGGCGTCATACAGCTGTGCCAGATCAACGAGTGGTCTATACTGAAATGGTTCAGCCGGCTGTGGCAGTGCAAAGTACTTTGGCGGACTGTAAACCAGTGCAGTGTTGGAGACCGGTAAACTGACGAACAGAGCTTGTGATAGATAGCCGCTTTGTTTCTCCTCTACGGGGGGAGGCGCGCTGAATAACCGCACTTTGAGGATTAGTTGCTGCTCAATAAAGTGGAACTCATTGTCGGCACTTTGGCTGAACCAGGCGCCAACTTCGGTGAATCCATTTTGCGGTGCGTCACATAAGGTGGCACACACATAATTTTGGTGATGCATTGCACTATGTCTACTTTGCAATTTCACGGCCACTGGATCTGCGCTACTCACTGTTACCCGGTGTGCCTGATGGCTCAGGCGCAGATAGCGTTTTTCACTGTCCGTAATGGCTTCGCGGCGGGTTTCCGGGGTGATCAAACGGTCAAAACCACTGTTCAGCCCTGTCAGGGTTAACGTTTCTGAGCGCAGTAGCTGTTGCTCGGCATCATACACGCTGAGCTGAACTGAGCTGCCTGGGGCACCTCGCATATCGAGTTGCAGATCGCTGCCACCTTGCACAGTGTATTCTGCCTGGTTCGCTTCGTTAAGGTGGTAGTAATAGCTGTGTAAGGGCGCAATCACCTGCTCCAGCTCATTGCGCCACGTGGTGATCATCTCCACACGGGAGCGGATCACCAATAGCCCCGGTTGCATATCTGGCAGCAAGAAACGTGTGGAGTCATCGGTGCTAACTGGCTGCAGTGTCAGCGGTGCCTGCTGCTGGGTGAGATCATACCATGTCAATTGCAGGTCTTTTATATCTCCCTGGGTTTGTAAAATCACATCACCGGCTTCAGACAGGCGGATTGAGGCGGCGAGGCCGGGTCGCGTATAGTATCCATCCAAATCAAACTGTTCCGCGGAAAAGTCATAGGTAATAACGTTGTATGGCAGCGATTCATAGAGAATGTCTGCGTCAAAGTCGATCCCCGGGATCCCCTGTGGTGCGAGTTTGCGCCAGTCGTACGATACCGCATTGGCTATTTGCTGCGGCTGTAAGCCGCTATCGCCCAGTGTATGATAACTGGTCATACGCTCCCGCCATTGCTGGGGCAGCTTAAGCCAGGTGCGTGTTACATCATCCGCGTTGGTGGGCGTTTTACCATGGATACGGACCACCACGCCGCGCAGGCTGGGCTCTTCCGGAATGAGCCGCAGCGAAATTTTACTGGCTCGCGTCAGTTGTTGCCAGTCGACGTAAAACGACTGACCGGAGGTGACAGCCAGTGCCTGTCTGTCTTCAATTAGTTGCTTAACCTGTTGCTCACCTTCTTCAAGCGCAAGTTTGGATGCGTGGTGATAGGTGTGCATTTCCAGCTCGTTATCCTGACTGTCCAGCAGCCGGTATTCAATTGCATAATTGATAGGCTTATCAAGCACGGTTTGGCTGGCAAAAATGGCATTCGACAGTACTCGAATAGCCACAGTTCGTGACGTTGGGAATGTATAAATAAGTGGTCTATCTGGGCTCAGCCAGTGCACCACAGAGCGGGTCTCTTCTTCGCTGCGTGCAGCTATTCGCTCTGCCGAATTCAACCATACATATAGATGCAGTGCGACCCGATACCCCGCAGCCAGCAAAAGGATGATGAGCAGAACCTGGAGTATGCGTTTAATCCAATACATTCGGGCCTCCTTGCATCATTTCCTCAAGCGCTTCCAGGGTAATAAGCCGGTTACGCTGAGCAAGGTATACTGCAGCGGTTTTACCTGCTTGTTGTACTTGTAACCCAAGCAGCCCATTGTCGGTAAGCCGGATAGCCTGTAAATTGCATCGAGGCAAGTCCTGGCAGAGCGCATTTAACCAAGGCAAGTGCTGGGTTTTTGCATAGCGATCCAGGGTTATATCAAGCCTCTGTTTTTGCTCATCAGATAAGCTGACCCAGTCACCCGGGCCGGTCGCAGCGAGGCGTACTTGTAAGAATTTGGGTTGGGCGGATACTGCGAGTAATCTCTCCTGCAGTGCCTGCTCCGAGACGGCGTAGTGTTGCTTAAAGTCGGAGGCCAGCCAAAGAGTTGCCAGTTCACTGCCCGGGCTAAACAGGCGATAACCCGACTGCGGAGATGAGCCGATTTCCAGTCCTCGAGTAGCAATTTGACCCGCTACTTTCTCAACACTGATCCCAAGCCGTGCCATGGCTTTATGTAGGGCATTAATGGTTGAAGTATGACGAAAATCCGGCTGAGTGAACTGATAGGCGATAGCGCTGGGGCGGATCTGTGATGGTGCGCTGTGACTGCGTACCTGCAAACTTAAAACAGACATACTGGGGTTATGACGTACTGCGCTTTGATGTACCACATTATATAATGTCCGTGTGTTAGTGGGAGACATCACGTTCGCTTCTTCGCTGGCATAGGGGTGAGCGCCGGCAATGAGCAGCGCCCTGGCACCACTGACCTGAAACAGATCCGTGGCAAATTGCAGGGTGTTACTTTCGAATAGTGGCCTCGGTACCTGAATGGTCAGCGGCTGTGTGGTATTGAGGTTAATGGCATAAAACCCCTGACCCTGCTGATAGTAGCCAATTTCAGGCAATGGGCTGATGACCACCAGGCGCTGGACACTGTTGATGATAAGTTGCAGACGATAGCCTACCATATTGGCGAGTCGGTTTAGCTGTTCCAGTTGGTTCAGATCATCGTCCTCTAATGTTCTAGAGCGCAACTGATGGGACAGCCTGAAGAGGGGCTCAAGTACTTCATACTCCCATAACGCTGCTTCATTTTCTTCTAGCATACGAAAATGGCCACTGCCTTTGGCACTGATGTGCTGTGAGAACTCGGTGACCAGGTCTTCGAGTGGCAGGTTGAGCCGCTCTACGGGATATTGTGGTGCATTTGCGTTACTCCTGGCGGTGTGCGAGAGCAGCGTGGAATAACTCAGGTTATCGAAAAAGGTCTCCAACATGGCACCCTGATAGCCTGGGTAGGGCAGGTTGTCTTCACTAAGCAGCCCAAACTGACTGCGGTCAAAGCCTAATAACCGGGTGAGCTGACGTTGCGACAGTGAATCGGGCAGCTGATTGTAGATCCAGAACTGACTTTGCGCGCTAAACCGGGTAAGCCGAAGCTGAGGCCGTGTATACTGATTGACGGCACGCAGCTGCAACACCTGATCCGTGTTCAGTGCTGCAATAAAGGCCTGGTAATAGGCACTTTGCGGTCGTGTTTGTTGGCTGGCAGCAGACGGTGTTACGCGGGTGCCGAGTGCCAGGGCACTGCTGCCTAAAATGGCAAAGAGTTGCCCTGCGGCATCGCCCGCTAAACGCTCACTGGTGGGGTAGGGCACAGTTACTATGTGTTCTCGTACCGGAGATTTGGCGAGGGCAAACAAGCCCCTTGGATGCGTTGTCTGGGCGTCTTTAATCACTAAAGTGGCTGGATTATCAATAAGCACAAAGCCCAACTCTGCCAGTACCTGTGCGGCACGGCGTTGGGTATCCGGATCCTGGCGGTTTTCATTCAATAAGCGAATGGCGCCCCGGAAGCGCTGCAATTGCTGCGCCTGCTGATAATGGCTGAGATTCAGTAAATCATACCGTGCTGTGTACAGATAACTCTTATATTCACTAACATGGTGACTCAGTGGTGCACTTTGGGCCTCATCTACTGATACGGGTTGTGCCGGGCTCTGAACTAAAGAAGGCACAAACATGATAGCGAAACCAATGCCGAAGGCCAGCAGGCCACCGACCATAGAGGTCTGAAAGGTCGCACGCAGTACCAGGCCGAGGGCGTTCTTCTGGAAAATTTTGAGTGCCAGCAAGGTTGATAGCATATAGCCAAAGGCGAATGTATCAGTGGCTTTAAGGGTGGGAAAGTAATCCACCACAAAGTAGTTTAAGACCAGCTTGTAGGCGAAGCCGATGTTAAAAAACAGCAATAACAGCCGCGCCCCTTCAAAGTTAGCATGCTTGAGCCGGGTAAAATTGAGCAATATCGCGCCGAGTGACAAAATCACTGTGGTTTCAATGAGCGTTGTCAGTAGCTTGCTGGGTTGCATCAATTGCAGTGCCAGCAGTGCCGGAAGCATAATGCCATTGAACTCCCAGCCATAGCGAATATTGGCCCGGGAGGCCAGAAAAGCGGTGATCACCAAAATGATATAGGCTTTGGGCGCAGCCAGAATCGAAGCGGCGACCGCCTCATACATAATGGCAAGATTAGCGATACTGAAATTGGTAAACGGCATCAGCACAAAACGCACTAACACAAAGGTAATAGCAAGCTGGATCAGCGTGACGCGCATGCCATAACGAAAGCCGCCATTCCACATTACGTTAGCGGTGAGGGCGATGATCACCAGGCCCAGGCTGTATAGCTGTCCTGCGTAATCAAAAGTAACGTCCCATAGCGCCAGTATCTGACCTATCTGAGGCCAGAACAAGGTGTCCATAAACACGCGAACGAGAATACTGATCAAAATAATGGCAAAGAAACGGTCCCGGCCAAACATCTCAGCGTAGCCCAGTCGTTCCATCACCACTTTGGCACTGAGGCGCATGAGCACGTAAACCACAATGGCCTCAATGATGATAACGATGGCTGAGACAGGGCTGACAATCAGCAGAGGTACCAGATAGCCGGGCACCACCAGACCGGTGAGTGGAAAGCCAAACCGCAAGTTCAGCATGCATACAACGGCAATCCCCACCCAAACAGTCGTTATGACAGACTGGCCGAGTCCGCTTCCATCCGGAAAAAGAGGTAACACCCACTCCATTACAGAATGTGCTCCTCGTTGGTGTCTTCACCGCTGTCTGGGGTTGCAGACGCGAGCTGGTCTAACAGCGCATGAGGATCCTCAAGCTGCTGCAATAAAGTGGTAATGTCGATGAACTCAAACAAGATCCCCGCAACAGAGAAAGGTTCACCTATGGTACTGCTTACCTGACTGGCTGACAGCGAGCGAATATTCAAAATATAGGTGTCGTTACCAAGTGTGGCGGGCAAAAATAGCTCGCCTTGTTGTAGGGTCAAATAGCGCAATTTGCCTTTTAGTTTTTCTTTTGACATCGGGGTGATTTTATCCAGCAGATCTAATGCTGTCATCTCGAACAGGGCCAGATGATGCTTTTTAGCCAATTGCTCCAGCGGCTGGTTAGTTTGAACCACCTGGCCAAACAAATTAAACAACACCGCGGCGGTTCGGATCTGATTGAACACTTGCTCGAGCGTGGATAATTTTTGTTCCATTTCGCCAATGGCTGATTTTACTTTCTGGCTGAGTGGTTTCTCCAGTGTCAGCGTTAGTGCCCGGGTTAATGGGCTCAGCGATGCCCGTTGCTGGTTTTGCAGCATTCTGTAATGGAACAATAGCTCGCCAATCTGGCTGGCAAACCGATTGACATTTTTAACAAAGGCCTTTTCATCAAATTGTTCGTTGGGTATCACTGTCATAGCCCAAAAGCCGCGGACATCACCCGCATACATCAAAGGCACAACAAACTGGCGCTCCAGCTCCTGAAGGCCACTGAAAAAGGGTCGACCCGTTTGTACCGCACCAAACGCTTTGATGGCATCAGAGTAGGGAGGACGTTGGTAATCCCGACGCTGTTCAACAATGTCTTCAATATGACAGTTAATGGCACGGATCTCTTCGAGTCGATGATCACCCTCAAGACGTGCTAGAAAAATTGAACGATTAAGGGCAAGTTGTTGATTAACGAGTGTAATTATGGCGTCCCAGGGAGTGCTCTCTGTGCTGAACGAGCGGGGCAGGTAGCGCCCCATCATACGTTGATGGACATTGGCAATAAGCTCTAACAGCTCATTCTCCTCAAGCCATTTGCGTGAGAAGAACACCCACAACATAGTCATCACATTGATCACCAATAGTTGACCAATAGGCAGCAGGTAATACAGCGATAACATTACCACATAGCTGCTCAGTAGGCCGACAACGGATAAACTGACCGCGATAATGATGCTCAGGGTAAGCGTATTTTTTTGATAAATAATGAGTAGTAAGGCTAACAAGCTCAGTTGCAGAGCAATAGACTGCCATTGCGCCAAGCGGGTGACTAATTGCCCCTTCTCCAGGCTATCAGCGACATAGGCATGCAGATAAACCGGATTACTGACACCACGCAATTTAGGTGCGCGTAGCGGTACGCTGAAGCCTAACTGTTGCTGGGCGATTAACACGACTTTGCCTTCCAGCTGACTGGGTAGCACATCTCCTTCGAGTAATCGGGTACTCGAAAATTTGGGTAAGGCACTGAGAGAAAGCGCAAAGTTGATTAGTTTACCGGTGTTAAGATGCTGCGGCCCATAGAGGCTTTCCCAGACATTCTGACATTGCCCTGCCGGTGCGCTGAGCACCATGTTGTAACCAAGCCAGGGTTGTACGGCTGGCAGGCAATAACGCGGATCGGCAAAGGGGAAGTACACGTTGGCAAAGGACATGCTTTGCTTAGAAGCAACATCAGACAGCACTACGATGGCAGCCACATCCTGTTTGAGCAATTGACTGATCAGATCGGATTGTTGCTGTTGTAAGTGCGCCGATTCGATCACCACAACCTCACTGCTTTGTTGCTCAAACAGTTGATTAAACTGACTATATACATAGGCGTTCAGGCGTGCAAAAGAGCCGTGTACGGCAATCACCAAAACCACCAAAAATAGAAGTAAAATCGACCAAAATGGCTTTTGCCGTTTGATCATAAAAACTTGTTGTTTGAGTGACACACGCCCCCCGAATTAGTATGGCTAATTATTTGTAAGCAGAAAAATGCAGTGTCACCGTGATGTCACTGCTCGTTTGTAGCATGAGAAAATCCATCCCATGCATACCTTCTGCTTGCCATAACCCATTGTTGAGACTAAGAGGTTTTTGCCAGGAGATCAATGCAAGTTGATCCAGCATCAGGGTTGCTTCGCCTTCTTTCGGCGGTGCGTGTTTGAATGCCAGTTTGACTGCACGAGCAGGCAGCAGCTCCGGCCCCAAAGTTTGGCTGTCATCTGGCAGAGTAATATCATGCCGAAAAGTCTGCCAATCATAGCTTCCTGATCCAATCAGGTTGACTTCTTCGCTGGAAAACTCCAGGTTGTCTTCAGCGGTGACTATGGTCAGTTCGGCACTGACAGCGCCAGCATTGTCGCCTTTTGCATACCCAAACAAGCTCATGTCATGGTAGGCTTCAAGCGTTGATTCTGCAGGTGTAATGGGCATAGTTCGCAGCGTTTGTTTAAAAGGCATACGCAGGGGACGATTGTTAAACTGGGTGCGTGACAGACACATGCCCTGTAAACCTCGCATCGCGCCCGTCAGACAAGGGGTGATGTCATCGCTCTCATGTTCCCAGCGCGTTACTTCATTGGTGTCGTTGTCATTGTCCCAGTCTTCAAAGTCCCCAAACCACATTAAATCTCGGCCCAGTGTCATCTGGGGCGCACCTGTACTGCTAATTTTACTGACAAAGGCACTGCTTGGTGCATATTCCCGAAAATCAATAATGTGGTCGCCAGCAGAGAGCGTCAAAGTCACGGTTTCGACCTCTTGCGGGCTGGGTGCGTTCTGAAAATAGACATCGCCAAAACCTGGGCCTGGAACAATCGCGACCTCTGAGCCTGAGAACTCAGCCAGTCGGCGGATCAGGTAATCACTTAAAAACCCACCGACCAGTTTGGGTTGATAATCTTCCAGATAGACAGGATAGGCTTTGGCTGATTGTGTTTTCGGTGTTTGAGTAGGGTCGATACGAACGGAAACGGCGACCCCCAGCAAGGTTTCGTGGCGGTTTTGTTCAAAGACAAAATTCCCTAACCCAAGTAATGTGGGCACACCATTATAAAGAGCAAAGCCCTGCGCAACATGCGGGTGGTGCGCGATCATGAGATCTGGATCACGACGGCTGACAAACTCAAATCGGTTATCAATGTAGCGAGTTGGAGCATAAGAATATTCATCCCCCCCATGTAACTGGACAATGGCATAATCACTGTTGTCTCTCGCTTGCTCGACGGCGGCTCTGAGCGTTGTACTGTCGGTCAGATCAGCAGCGCCCCCTTTATCGGCGGTGGCGATGTAAGTAATAAGGTGGTCATCTCCAGTGATTGAGGTGGCTGAAACCAGGCCCAATGTGGTGCTTCCTACGTCCACCAGACGGGGGGCATAGGCTTCAGTGGCATCATTACCGGCACCACTGTGGCTGAATCCGGCCTCCTCGACAAATCGTATGGTATCTTCCAGCCCTCGCTGCTGATAATCAAATACGTGGTTATTACCCAGCGCAACATAGTCGATGCCAATTTCTGTCAGTCCCTGCAACGTTTCGGGCAAAGAGAAAAAAGCAAATTCTTTACTTGGGTGCACAGTCGTTGGTGTTGCCAGTACTGGAGATTCGAGATTCACGGACGCAAAATCGGCACTAGCCATAATGGGTTTCACGAATTGCGTTAAGGCAATGGCACTGCTTGCGGCATTAGAAGGCCGAATAATGGCGTCTTCTACGTCGGGTACCAGATTGCCCATGGTTGTTAAAGAGGGATCCATATAGCGACGACCAAACATAGTGTCCCCACCAAACATCAACTCACTGCTGGTGGCATTGACCTGCTTTAAACGCACGGCTAATGGGGTTTCTTGATAGTCACGGCTGTCAACGGTAATGACGGTCCGCTCATACCCTGATTTAGTCAGGGTCAATGTCACACCCCAGCATCAAGCTCAGTCAGAGTCAGTTGGCCTTGTTCGTCAGTGCGGTACTGTTTACCTGAGAGTTGTACGGTGACATCCGCCAGCACCGCGTCGTTCGCCCCCTGCAGTGCGAGGTTTAAACCTCGAGGCTGCGCTTGTTGTTCCTGTTGCTTTTGTTGTTCTTGTTGTTGTGCTTGTGTTGGGCCTGTCTCGTACGGGTCTTCCACCGAACAAGCGCTCAGCAGGTATATGACTGGAACAAATGGAAGTAATTTGTAAATATTCAAGGTGGCCCCTTAACCTGTACGGCTTAATAACTAGGTCTTTAGTATTATAAATTGATTGTTAACCTTACTGCAATCGTTAACTATTAATATTACGGCCTTTAAAGCCTGCATTTTACTGCTTACTTTATAGGAGTAAGAGATTATTTTTATTATAGTTGTTCTAATCAAAATCTCTGTCCAAAAATGTTTACGTTTTGCTAGTCTGGGGTCTATTCTTAGAGTATGATCCCGGCAAAAGGTAGAAAACCGTTTTGAGGAACAAATGCGTTTAGAAATTCACTGTGCCGATCGGATCGGTATTGCGCAGGAAATTTTGAATATCCTGGTCAAGTACCGGGTTGACTTGAAAGGAATAGAAGTTGATTCCGTTAATTGCAGAATGTATGTGAGTTTCCCCCCCATAGAATTTGAACAGTTTCAGAAAATCATGCCTGAGATTCGACTGATAGATGGGGTAGAGGATGTCAGAACAACCGCTTTTCTGCCTTCTGAGCGTGAGCATAATGAGCTTAACACCTTATTAAGTGCGCTTCCCGATGGTGTGATTTCCATTGACGCAAAGGGGTGGGTGCGCCATTGCAACGATGCCGCTTGCCGTGACTTGAATCAGCCTGAGCCCGATATTATTGGCGCAAATATTAATAACCTGCTGAAAGGGTTTAATTTCACTCGCTGGTTGGAAGGCAAAGATGTGCTTGGCCAGACAACGCGAGTGGAAGTTGGGGGGGAAGACTTTATTGCCGATATCTTGCCGATTTCTGTACCGCAAGGCCCTGAGGGTGATGTGCTTGCCGGCGCAGTGATTAATATTAAATCACAAAGCCGCCTTGGTCAGCAGGTCAGTGCATTTCGTCGTTACGGTCAGGAAAGTTTTGCGGCGATCCACAGCCAAAGTACTGCTATGCGCCGTGTCGTGCGTGAAGCTCGCAAAATGGCTCAACTCGAAGCGCCGATATTGATTACGGGCGAAACTGGTACAGGCAAAGAGTTATTGGCCCGGGCCTGCCATTATGCTTCTAATCGTTCATTGAAACCTTTCATTGCATTGTCTTGTGCTTCACTGCCTGATGATGTCGCAGAGTCTGAGTTATTTGGTTATGCCGGTTATGAGGAAAATAGTGCACCGAAACGTGGCGTTTTAGAGCAGGCAGACGGGGGAACTGTGTTCCTCGATGAAGTCGGGGAAATGTCAACTCAGTTGCAAACCAAATTACTACGCTTCTTGCAAGATGGTACATTCCGCAAAGTCGGCGATGAAAATGAAGTTAAGGTAAACGTGCGTATCATTGCGGCGACACAAAAAGACTTGCCTGCTATGGTTCAGGAAGGCAGTTTCCGTGAAGATCTCTATTATCGCATCAATGTGCTGACACTGGAGATTGCACCGCTACGAGATCGTAAAGCTGATATCAAATCGCTTGCAGAGCACTTTATTCAGAAGTATGCGCAGCAAAGTGGCCATGCGACACCGGCTCTGGATGTGGAATGTTTGCAATTCCTCGAACAATACCCCTGGCCGGGGAACGTTAGACAGCTTGAAAACGCCATATACAGGGCTGTTTCTATGCTGGACGACAACGAATTACGCATTGAGCACTTGCAGCTACCAACCTTTACCCATGATTTGGGTTATCTGGAGTCTGATTTTGAAGGGACGCTGGAACAGGCGGTTAAACGGTTTGAAGCGACCTTATTAAGAAAGTTATATCCGGCTTATCCCAGCTCGCGCCAGCTTGCAAAGCGTCTTGGATTGAGCCACACCGCAGTAGCAAACAAGCTGAGGGAGTACGGGATTAACCGTAAAACCGTCAAGGTATAGCAGGTGGGGATACTATCATCCCCATTTTTTGTTGGATTTAGCATGTTGAGAGCAGCATGCTTTTTATTGCTTAGTCCCCATGTTTTTGGTTACGCCGTCCAATTTTATATTATCAATGCCTTGTTCGGTAAACTTAATGGTAACGCTGAGGTTGTTGCGAACCAGGAAGTAATCTATGTCATTCAGGCGCAGCACATAGTCTCCTTTCACAGGACTTTTAAACTGCTTTTTGACGAGCTCAAGTTTATGATCACCAAGCTGCCAGCTGAACCCTTCAATAAAACCCGGGTTAAACTCCTGGATCCAGACTTTAGAATCATCTTTACTCAATGTGATAGCAATGGAATACGATTCTGGTAGCTGAGCCATATCATAGCTACGATCACCAATGCGAAACTTTTGTGCACCACTTTGCCAGCCGAAACCAAAGCTGAATTCTTTCTCTATACCGGTAGGGTAGGTCAGTTGCCCTGTACCGGGAAAATCAAAGTCAGCCCAGGCATGGCCAGCACTAAGAAAGATCAATAAATACGCAAGCTTGGTTATATATTTCATAAAGTTACACTCTTATAAGTCTTGCATAAAAGTTAATGCACAAATGCTTTTTTCGCAAGTTGTACACTCATAAGAGGGGGGAATTCTTACTTGTTCTGAAGCCCGGCTATGCTAGACTCGGGTTTTATGTCAACTGGTTGGACCAACAAAATGAATTTGTATTTTCGCCTACTATGGTTGTTCTGGCGGATCCGTCGGAATAAAGCGACACAACCCTTGCTCGATGTCATTGATATTAATTTCAGAGCTTTGCCCAGTGACTGTGATATCAATTTACACCTGACGAATTCCCGTTATCTGGCCATGATGGATCTGGCGCGTACCTGGATGACCGAACGCGTGGGATTGTTTGCAGCCATAATGAAACGTCGCTGGTTCCCGATTGTAAATGCAACAGCCATTACTTATATTCGTGATATCAAGCCATTACAAGAGTTTACGGTATCTACTAAGTTAGTCGGTTGGGATCACAAGTATTTTTATATAGAGCAAAGGTTTCACTCGGAGCGGGGATTGCACGCCATTGCTTATGTCAGGGGCGTATTTAAAAGTCGCCAGGGCGTGATAAGCGTGGAAGAAATGCTGGAAGTTGCTGGATTTGACGGTGAAACACCTGTCTTACCAGAAGAAATAGTGCACTGGAAAGCCATGCTGGAGCAAAAGAAAGCACGTAACACTAAGGTAGCATAAAGGGCCAGTGTAGTGGCCCCTGGGGATTGAGAAAGTAACTCTGTGGAGTGCCCACACACTGTGGGCACCTTAAACTGTTAAAACTTGTACTTCACACCAAACATTGCAACAATCGGGTCAAGCTCAACATCGGAAGTTAGTGCTTGCTTACCATCTGCGTAAACGGTTGCATCGGTATTGATGTCCATCTTAGAAACCATACCGTGCAGGCCCCACTTTTCATTCAGGTCGTAGTTGAAACCAACTTGCAGGGCTACGCCAAACGAGCTGTCCAGATCTACTTTAACATCGTCTGTGCCCAATACACCTTTAAGTGCAGCACTGGCTTCTTCGTCAAAGAATACGGTGTAGTTCAGACCAGCACCGATAAATGGGCGGAACTTGTCATTGGCACCAAAGAAGTGGTATTGCGCCAATAATGTTGGTGGTAAGTGCTTCACAGAAGCAATTTCTACGCCGCCTAATTGTGTACTAGGATTGCCTGGAATATAACCTTCACCTTCAACGGTATGAGAAAAAGGTGTGGCTGCAATCAGTTCAAAGACAATATTGTCATTGTACTGATAGTCAAATGTAATACCCAATTGTGTATCTGAGTCCGCTACCAGACCCGCTGTTTTGATTTCGTTGAGCGCTGAGCCTGTGTCACTTGGATTAACGTTAATCGCACCTACATTCACACTGAACTGAGCCTGAGCCAGTGGTGCAGTTAACATTAGTGTAGATAGGATAGCTGCAGTAAGTTTTTTCATTTTCATCTCCTGAACCTGTGCAAGGTAAATCTTTTTGTTGCAGCTATCATAGGGCGATGAGGCTTTTCAAAAGCTGTTCTAGATCAATATTCAAATTGCGAATTTTCAGAAAAAATTGAAAATTTGATTTAGATTAAGTTTTGCCAGCCAAAACGGGAGGCTATGTGCAAAAAAACAGCCATTCAATCTGAACTTGCGTGTTGTGTCTGAACTGAATACTTTATGGTATCGAGGTGAATGACAAGCACATTTCTAAAATCTGGACCAAGCTTTTTAAACCGTTTGTACAGAAAGAGAGTGAAAGAGTGGTTGGACAGCTACTGTCTTTGTGATTGAAAGGTGCGAAATTTAAGAGTAGATGTTTGCATAAGGGGGCAATAAATGCCCTTCAGATACGATTGAAGATTATTTCAGGTATGCGCCAGTAATACGCCCTTGATTATTTGGACTGTTAACACACTTATCAAAGATCACTTGTACTTTTCTGTCGGACAGCTGAGCGGCCATGAGTAGCGAGAAAATCGCATCATATTTTGGATGGTTGCCTTCAAGCAGATAACGAGAACCAGAACAACCAGTAGCTACCAAATCTACATAGGTTGCACCTGAAGTCATGCTATAAATGTGTAGGTTTTTTGGTACTGTAGGTGCCGTTGTGGCAGCGAATGTGCTAGAGGACAAAAATGTGGCAAGCGCAATAAGAGTTTTTTTCATAATAAATTCTTCCTTTGAAATTATAATAATGTTCCTTTATTGTATCCGAACATTGCCATTAGGTAAATGGTGGTGGGGCAAGTTGTTATTTAATTATCCTGGATTAGTTCTGTGTCGCATCCCCCCAGGTGTTTTAATAGTTCATTGAGGTGGCTTTTGGTGGCGTCATTAAGCATGTCACGATTGAAACGTAAGGCCAGTTGGCATATTTTTGTGTCGACAAACCCTTCCACTGCAACAATGCGTACAGGCATCGCGTATAACGGCGCAATCAGTAAGTTACCGCCATCCAGATCAAAGACATCCAGCTCCAGCTCGTAGGTACTAAACAAGTGCATTTCTCGACTATAAGGCGATTGTAATAACATGCCGGATTGACTGATGTTTTTCACATGGCCGGATAAGGTTCGGCTGCCAGTGCGGATCCGAACGCTGTGCTCTGGCAGTCCGGATAATCGGATGGCTCCGCGCCGACTGATGGTGTTCCAGGATTTATGAACGGCTTCTTCGAGTTTATCAGCAGTAAAGGGCTTCATCATATATTGCGATACCCCATTTTGGATAGCGCATACAACATGCTCTCTGTCACTCAGTGAACTCATCATAATGAAGGGGGTTTTACTGTGTTTCTTTGACTTTCTGACCCGCTTAAGTAGCTCTTCACCATCCAGGTTGGGCATTTGCCAGTCTGCAATAATGATATCGATATGCCGGGCATCGAGTAATTCGAGCGCTTCTTTGCCATCTTCTGCGGTGTAAACATTTTCGGCACCGAGCCGGTTGACTAAGGTGGAGCGCACTAAATTTCTAACCAGCTGGCAGTCGTCGACGACCAAAAAACTGACATCCTGCATCATTAGTTCCTTATCTCGCAGCAATCATAACGAAAGGGGGAGTTCGTTAAACTAAGGTTAGATTATCAATTCTAACCCTCACATAGTTAGTTCTAGCACACACAGGGCAATTGACAACTCGTTATCGAAATTGACCAATTTATGGCGAGGTCATTGGGCTTTATTGAGTGCTTAGCAATGCGTTTTGTCACAAAACTGCCTTACAGACGACATGAACTGGTCACGCTCAGGCGATGTAATCGAAGTTAAACGAGTCACCATAGGGTACGCAGCGACCCGTCAGTGAATGACTGAACATCTGTTCAAGGTGCTTAAGATCAAAATACAGGAAATGTATGTTATGTCTTCCCACGCAATAAAGCCTTCAGCGAAACCCAATCCCAATACAGTCCAAACCTTGCGACGTCTGATCAATGCGCCATCAGTGACACCTGATGATGCAGGTACAATTGACTACCTCGCAGAGCGTTTGAACCATCAGGGCTTTGAATGTGAGCACCTCGATTGTAATGGAGTACGTAACTTGATTGCCTGGCGTGAATTTGGTCCGGGCCCTGTGATGGCCTTTGCGGGGCATGTTGACGTAGTTCCTGCAAATCCTCAGGGCTGGGTGGCGCACCCATTTGCAGCGGCTGTGATAGAGGACGTGATATACGGACGTGGGGCTGCTGACATGAAAGGGGGAGTTGCAGCCATGTTGAGTGCAACCGAGCGCTTGTGCCAGCAGGCTCAGCAGTGTCGGGGCACACTATTTTGGTTGATCACCTCAGATGAAGAGGGAGAAGCAGAGTATGGCTCAAAAGTGATGGCTGAATATCTGGCACACAAAGGCATAGTACTGGACGCTTGCCTCGTTGGAGAGCCAACCTCACATCAGCAAGTGGGCGATACCATTAAGAATGGGCGTCGTGGTGCTATCTCAGGGCGGGTACAGATCCGCGGTAAGGCTGGACATGTAGCCTATCCGGAGCAGACCATCAATGCGGCACATATCGCTGGCGAGTTGGTAAATGAACTGGCAAATATTAGCTGGTGGAAAGATGTGCGTGGCTCGCAAACCAGTTTGCAGGTAACCGGTCTGACGGTGCCGGATATCGTTGATAACCTGGTGCCGGCTAGCTGTGAGATCACATTCAATGTGCGTTACAGCCATGCCTATAAGAGTCAGGAGATTTATCAGGTTGTTGCGCAGGCACTGGCCCCCTGGCATGACAATGTCAGTGTGCAATGGGAACGTCCTTGCGAATCCTATTACACGGGCAGTCGTGAGTCAGCGTGTTTTCTCAACGTGGTTGAGCAGGCTATTTTACGTGTACGCGGTCAGTTTCCGGCACTGAGTACTGCGGGTGGCACATCTGATGGACGCTTTTTTGCGTCGACTGACACGCAGGTCATCGAATGTGGTGTAAAGAATGATTCTATTCACCAGGTCAATGAACATGTGTCGGTGGCAGATCTCTACGCCATTGAAGAGATCTACACGGCTATTTTGCACGATTACTTTGTCGCTTAAATACACAATCAGTTCGTTGCTATTGCGCCAACTCACGGCGCAATTGTGCCTGCATTGCCCTTAATCCGCGTATTTTATCACGCGCTTCTTGCAATTGCTCAGGTGGCAACTGGTGTCTCACTCCTTTTGTGAGTAACGCCTCCAGTCGCGCTACCTTTTTATCAACAGCGGCAATATAGTCCTGCTTCATTTGTACAACCTGTGCAGATTGATGTGCCAGATAAGCCTGATGATCGGCCAGATCACCGTGGTAAGCTGGCGTAGGGGAGCTGGGAGATATAGGCGGAACATAGGGCTCGTTATCACTTACCTCGGGCAACGCAGAAACAGGCGGCACATTATCGGCGGCAATGTTGACAGGGGCTGGCTCGGCACTGATAGCTGGCAATGTAATATCTATGGTCTTTTTGACAGGGGCCAAAGGGTTTGTTTGCGAAGGAGCGGGGGTTGCCTGTTCGTGACTGAGCTGCAAAGGGGGCAGTGAGTACAGAGCCCAAAATGCGTAGCCCAGCCCGCCCAGGATCAAGACAAGCGCAACAGCCTGTGTCTGACGCATTAAAGTTTTACTCCGTGTTGTTGCTGCCATTGCTTAAACTTATTTTGGTAGGCGGCAATGGCATGTTCTGTGGTGAGAGACTCCAGTGCCTGATAGCGTACGGTTTCACTGTCTTCTGGGTAGTAGGCATATTGAGGTTGCTCAGTGTAAACAACTGCCCAGCGCCCTGTTGGTGTGCGTACCGGAGCGGTCACCTTGCCAGGCTGACTGCTAAAAGCCAATTGGGCAAGCCAACGGTGCGTATGTTCTCGGGTTATGGCCGTCAAAACAGCAGCGTCATCGGTGGCAAATTCATTGTGACGTTTGGCCGCTTTCAAAGCCACTAACGGGCTTTTGCGTTGCGCCTGTTTATAAAATTGTTTTGCCTCATCCTGACTGTCAAAGCGTACAGCCAGCGCTGAAAGTTGATGCCGATATTTGAAGTCATCGCGGTGGCGTTTGTAATATCGCTGAATGTCAGTTGCAGAAATATTGGCTCTGATCTGCTCTAGATAGGCGCTACGTTCTCCATGCAGCTGTGCTTTGATCCCCATGAACGCCAGCATAGGTGGACGCAAAAGCTCTCCCTTTGCCAGCGTTTCCAGGCGCGTAAGCGTTAACCCTTGTGTTGCCAGCAAAGGTGCTGCAGCGTCTGTCAGCTCCGCATAATGGGCGCGCTCATTCAGCAGACGGGTGAGCAACTCAGTATCTCCTTGATGAAGACGAAAGCGATTTTGCATAGACTGGCTGGAAATGAGCTGGTTTAGCGTGACTCTGGGCACGTCAAGCAAGGTGATATTTGCCCAGTGTGTAAGTTGCTCCGTTTGATAGTGACCATCGGCTGGATAGGTGCCGAGTAGGTCAGATAACGCTGCTGTATCAAATGACACTGTTGTCTGCTTTTTGGGAATAGATTTCAATGCCGGGAATTGGTGTGTGAGCAAGGTAACCATCAGGCGGCGGATATGGTAGTCGTTATCAAATCCAACGCTGGACTGTCGTACCAGAAGTTCGGGATTAAGCTGGCGTGCGGTTGCCAAAAGAAACTGGTTTTCGAGCAAGTGCTTGTTAAGCTTCGCGCTTGAAAGCGGACGGTCTTGCTGCTGATACAGAGACTGCATCAGAGCCAGTTCAGGTTTAGTAAGTTGAGTCAGTGATGCCCAACATGGCAGACTTAAACAGCCTGCCAGAAGTAATACAAGGTAATACATTAACGCGCTACCATCGCATGGTTCAGCATATGCACGACCATGGCAATTGCATGAGGGATAACCTGGCGTGCAGTTGTTACTCGATCATAGTGATCCTCTGAGTTCAGTACGATCCCACCTTGCGAATAGGAATAAGCACCGCCTTGCGTAAGTAGCGGCCGAATATCTTGATTGTTCGCGTCAGGTGCAGAAAAGCTATCCATAGCTTGTTTTACTAAGCTCAGATTATTGAGGTTTTCCTGGTCATAGTAGTCTTTCACCCAGGATTCCCAACCTGCATGGTTAAGGTCAGAGGTGGTCCAGGTATGATGGGGTTGCAACAGATCTGTGGTATGAAATACAAACCCCAGGATCTGTGGATTACCATTCTGCAGGTAGCTTTGGTACCAGTACTGGCCAAGGTTATCGATAGGCTGGAATGGCATTTCTTCAAAGTCATCATACATGCTATAGGATGAGTGGCTGCCTATACGATAGTTCTTTTCGGTGATTCCATAGCTGTCATATTCGCTGTCGTCCGCACTGAACCAGCCCGTTTCACCGCCTTTGCCATCATCCAGGTAATCGCCTTTTAGCCAGGTGGCTGCCATATTGTCGATAGTGCCCCAAACCGTAAGTTTGTCATAATTATATCCACCAAAATCGTTACCATGGACATCAGCACCTTGAGTATGATTTTGGAAGTGCCAGTAACTGGTGTATTTGACAATACTTTTTGCAGCGCCCCATAGAGGTGCCTGTACACAGTCACCGGTAATGGCACCACAGAAGAAGGTATCTTCAAAGTCATCAACATCATAGGCAGCTTGTCCCATTACTTCGGCAAGCTGAGTCACGCTCATACCGTGTGATTGAGCGTAGGCCTGAAGCTTAGCGAATTGTGTTGTTGAAGGGTTTTGCGCCATGTAGTTAACTGCATCGATAACGATGCGCTTGTGTGTTTCCTGACTAAATGCCTGCACGCCATTGGCGGTCAGTGTCAGGGCAGAGAGTAATAATAGTTTTCTCATTGTAGTGTTATTCCATAGTTAGAATGTAAGCTCTATTCGAGCAACGGCAATTAAAGTGTGTTATGGTTACATTTTTATTAATTTTAGGTTAAATAAAATCTTATTGTCGCTGTCTTGTTGTACAGGTAGAGCTCAGGTATGATGGGGACTGAATTTAGGCACATATAAAAGCCACAATAACGATGAAAATTATAAAGTTACTTTCTGCTGTGCTGTTTTGCTTGTCACATCAGGCTTTTGCCGATGACCATTCAGGTGAGCCTGATGAAGATTTTCTTGAAGACAATGGACTAGAGTGGCAACTGAGTATCGGTGCTTTCTATGCTGATATGGTACTCCCTAAGTTGGTTGGCGCAGATAACTCTCCGGCACCACCTACCTTGCGAGCTGACATAAAACTACAATATAAGAACTTTTATCTGGTTACTTACTCTGGAGACTTTTTTGGTGGCTCTGACATTGGGTATCAGTTGATTCAGAAAGACGAGTGGGGGCTGGATATCATCTATGGCAGCTATCAGCTGGCTTTCACAGAGACGGGGTACTTTGACACCAAAGACCCGGTCGTTAAAGAGTTGAAAGGGATCAGGGACAGGGATCCTGATCAATCACTTGGCATGGCCTATTATCGCTCTGTGGGTGAGTATTTGGCCGTGGCTGAACTGGTTTATGATGTATTTGGCGATACTAATGGCTGGGTGTTCCATCTTGAAGCGACACGTAATTTCGAACTGCGTAACTGGGATTTATGGCTCAACTTTGGCGCAAACTATTACTCCAGTAATTTCAATAACTACTTCTATGGTGTGACAGAGGCTGAGCAGAACGATTACCTGACACCTTATGAGCCGGGAAGTGGGGCATCAGCCTTTGTTCAGGCTCAGCTAAGTTATCCGATTGCTGAGGACTGGGAGTTTAGTGCAGGTATGTCATTTTTGGTTGGCTCCAGTGAAGCTAAAGATAGCCCGCTGCTGGAATCGAATCACGCCAGAGTACTGTTTACTGGAGTGAAATATGTATTTTAGACTCGCTTCAGCTATGACTATCGGTGTGCTGTGTATGGCTTCAACCGCGCAAGCTGCGACACCAGACGATAGGAAAGGGATATTACAAGCCGCACCAAACAAGTGTGTTGCGCTACATAAAGGAAGAACTTGCTACACTGATGTGACATTTTCAATCTCTGCACCGCAAGTCGGTGACTATTGCATTAGAGACAGCAACTCAAAGAAGATTTTGCAGTGTTGGGCTAATGTGAGCCATTTTGAATACATGCTGGCGTTTGGCTCTGCGGAAAGTGTCAGTTACGAGTTAATTTCTAAAACCAAGCGTGACGTATTGGCTGTAACCACCATAAATGTTAATTGGGTTCATAAAGTACGCAACAAGAAGCGTCGCTGGCAGCGTTTGTTTTAAGCCTCGCAATGTGGCAGGCTAGCCGAAGCTAGCCTGCAGTTATCTGTTTTATTGGCACTGTTCGACTAAATTTCTTAGATGCGTGCCTATATCCTCACTTTTATTCTGACCTTGCTCAAGTAGCGTTTCTACTTGTTGTTGTAATTCACTCAGCTCATAATTTGCCAGCAGCGTTTTCAGGTAAGACATGGTGTCTGCGCCAGCTTGCAATAAGCTTGGCAAACTTTCCATAGAGAGCTCCTGATCGGCCAGGCCAGTGATGGTATCCATTAAATCGGCCAGGTTGGCACTGTCCTGAAGTGCACCTTCAACTTCAATCATAGCGCCCATAGGATCGCTATTCAGTTGCTTAGCGACACAGCTTGCCAGCGTCCCCGCTTCGGCCGACTGGCTCATTGCTGCCAGACCATGTGCGCGGATATCTTCAATGACCTGCTCCAACTCCTGATTATTTGCAAGGTATTGCTGTTCGATCTTAGCCTTAGAGTCACCAAGAAAATCACAGCCAGACAGTGTAACTAAGCCGATACCGAAAATTAAAAAACGCTTCATATAAGTATCCAAAATCAATCCAATTGACCTCAGTTTACTGCCTTACCAGGCGGTTGTCATTATTGCTGTTTAGCCTGATGCTAGGGACGTAAACGGGCTCTGGCCTGATTGCGATAATGTGCCAGCTCGACGACATTTGAAATGCCAAAGAGCTCTGATTTGATGATGTTGGCAAACACGTGGAGTGCCCGTTTCCATGCATTGCGCACGGCCAGCGTAAATTGTGCGCCTAAATGGAGTTTGAGAACTTCCAGTAAACTATTGCAGAAGGTCGTGATGTCGTTTACCGAGGGGGCAAGTGCAGCTATCAAAATACTTTGTTGGCGCAAAAAGCGAGTTAATTCTTGTTGTCTGGGTAAGTGAACTAGGCATTGTTGCATAAAGTCATTTAACCGATACTCAAGCGACAGCATATGCCGCTCTGACTCGGGCAAAGCCATTGTAACCCGATGCTGTTTTAGTTTGTTATAAAAGCTGACACAGAAGCAATGAAAATTGGGTTTCAGCGTCGTAAAAGACTGGTTTAATAGCTGGTACTGATAAGGTGAAATACTCATAATCGCTCCACATACGATTAGAGCGAGTCCATTTGCTCAAGCAATTGTGCAGACCCAACGACTTGGCCCGTCAAGACAGGTCATCAAGCTCTACAGTAACTTGGGTAAAAGTTGTTATGGGGCACGCTGAAAAAGTGATCAGCCGTACACCAGCTTTATCAGTATAGGTAGACATTATTCTGTAGCGCAAACTTTATCCTGAATATTGCACTATCAAAGAGACAGAAAAGCTACCAGTCGAGCACGATTGCATGACTGGTAGCCTGTTTTGATTTATTTAATCGGTGCGAGTAGTTTCGGATCGGTGACTAGTTGTCTGACACCATGGGCGTGATCTTCTTCGAATACGTTGTCTTCACACCACTGTGCCAGGCTATTGATATCAACTTTCGCACAAGCAGGTCTGACACTCCAGGTGACCTGAAGCGGTGAACATTGCTTATCGTTGTAGCTCGGCCCGGTTGTTGAGCCCAGGAACTCTACCGGTTTGCCTGTGGTTTGTGGGATATATTTCGCCTGATGATATCCATCGACTACGTTACCGTCATAGCTTAAATCATTAAAATCTAGCGCATCTTCATCGTTTACGACGAGGAAAACCTGAGTCTCAACGCGCAGGTCCGGGTTGGCACATTCATTACTTAAACAAGAGCCTAAGCCTTTACCAGGCGCAACGTCACACGAACTGTGTACCCAATGTACTTCTATGGTGTCACCTGGTTTTACGTTTTTACAGACTTTGCCTTTTGGTGCTCGTAATTCAGCCTCTGTCAGGCTGCTGGTGGCGTTACACTGGTAGCCACCATATTTACCATTGCCGGCGAAAACAGAAAAGTCTTTTGCCTTATGCTCTGCGTTTTTATGAAAGTGGATATTACATAAGTTCATTTCACTGGCAGGCGGGGCGAGTGAAAATACGCGTTTGTTCTCCCCATGCAACTGGTCGATATCGCGTGGGGTTTGCGGACCAAACCCTTCGCAGCTATTCGCGAGGGTGTTAAAGGAAAGTAGTGTTAGCGCTGTCATCGAGACGCCTATAAATGCCTTTTTCATGACTGGTTCTCCATCATTTTATATTAACTCGATGGGCCGCCAGTATAGATGTTTAACTTTTAAGAACAAGCTAAATGGTAAAATATTGTGAATGAGTGGTTTTTTATAAGTTAATATCGATGTTTTTGTTCGCTATTCTCGATTATTTTTATTGTAATGGTAAATTATTTTCGATCTTGTCTGTGGGAATGGTCGGTGTTTATTGACTTGTGGTGTGCAAGATGTTTTTACGCCATAGCATTAGGCATTTTGGTTAAAGGGCCTATCTAAGGTTGCGTATTAATACAACTCTCTCTATAATACACGCCAGTTGATGCAGCCTTGGCTGCACGTTGACGCGGGATGGAGCAGCCTGGTAGCTCGTCGGGCTCATAACCCGAAGGTCGTCGGTTCAAATCCGGCTCCCGCAACCAAGCTTAAGAAATGTTGTCGTTTCTTACAGTTCGCGCATTCCTTGTAATGCGCGTTTTGCGTTTAAGCATTCGCTTAATTTAGGCTGATACAGCCCGCAACCAAGCTCGGCCACTGGCCACACAGTTTGTTTTTGGTGTGACGCCCCGCTTGGTTCGGGGCGTTGTTGTATCTGGAGCTAAGCAACTCAGCCCAGCCCAGAAGCAAACAGCTGAATCATTAGGGCTTTTAGGCCCTTTTTTTGTTTGTATGGAGGTAATTTGTGACAAAACTCGAGCAAGAATTAACGACTATGTTAGAGCCGGCTGTTGAAGCCTGTGGCTTCGAGTTGCTCGGTCTGGAAGTGATGCAAGCCGGTCGTCATTCGACACTGCGCATCTACATCGATCATGAAAATGGTATCAATGTAGATAATTGTGCAGATGTGAGTCGTCAGGTCAGTGCCATTCTGGATGTCGAGGACCCCATTACAAATGAATATAACCTGGAAGTGTCTTCACCTGGTGTAGACAGACCATTATTCAAACAAGCTCATTATGAGCAGGCAGTGGGCGAAGAAGTACGTTTGCGTACTAAGCTTCCACAAGAAGGTCGCCGTAATTTCAAAGGCGACTTGGTTGCAGTTAATGGCGATATGATCACGCTAACCGTCGATGGCCAGGAGCATCACCTTATGCTCAGCAACATCGAGCGCGCGAACATGATCGCAAAATTTTAAAAGTTAGGTGCGAAGGAAAAAAGGGCAAGCGAGGCAATAACTATGGCAAAAGAAATATTATTGGTTGCAGAAGCTGTTTCCAATGAAAAAGCAGTCCCAAGAGAAAAGATTTTTGAAGCATTAGAGTTCGCACTAGCGACGGCCACCAAAAAGAAACATGATGGTGAGATCGAAGTACGCGTATCTATTGACCGTAAAACGGGTGAGTATGACACTTTCCGTCGTTGGATGGTGGTCAACCCACAAGAAGATGGCTCACTGGAAAATCCGTACGCAGAAATCACTTTTGAAGCAGCACAGGTTGAAGAGCCTGACATTCAGCTGGGTGATTTTGTTGAAGAACAGATCGAATCGATTCAGTTCGACCGCATCACGACACAGATGGCAAAGCAAGTCATCGTTCAGAAAGTGCGTGAAGCTGAGCGTGCGCTGATTGTTGATGCATATAAAGATCAGGAAGGTGAGCTGGTAACGGGTGTTGTTAAAAAAGCATCGCGCGATACTGTGGTACTGGATCTGGGCAATAACGCAGAAGCCGTGATTTACCGCGAAGATATGCTACCGCGTGAAAGTTTCCGCCCGGGCGACCGTGTCCGTGGTTTGCTTTATGCTGTTAAACCAGAAGCGCGTGGCGCGCAGCTGTTTGTAACACGCTCCAAGCCTGAAATGCTTATGGAGCTATTCCGTATCGAAGTGCCAGAAATCGGCGAAGAGATGATCGAGCTCAAAGGTGCTGCGCGTGATCCGGGATCGCGTGCTAAAATTGCGGTAAAATCAAATGACAAACGCATCGACCCTGTCGGCGCGTGTGTGGGCATGCGCGGTGCGCGTGTTCAGGCTGTATCTACCGAGTTAGGTGGCGAACGTGTTGATATCGTATTGTATGATGACAATCCGGCTCAATTCGTGATCAATGCCATGGCACCTGCAGAAGTGGCATCCATTGTTATGGATGAAGATACGCGTACGATGGAAATCGCAGTAGAAGCTGACAACCTGGCACAAGCGATTGGCCGTAACGGTCAGAACGTACGTCTTGCCAGCCAGCTGACTGGCTGGGAATTGAATGTGATGACAGTTGAAGACATGGAGCGCAAGAGCGCAGAAGAGTCTGACAAACTGATTAATCTGTTCACTGAAGCATTGGACATCGACGACGATTTCGCAACCTTGTTGATTAACGAAGGATTCTCAACACTTGAAGAAGTGGCCTACGTTCCTGTAGCTGAGTTCCTGGAAATTAATGGTTTGGACGAAGACACAGTTGAAGAGCTGCGTAAGCGTGCAAAAGATGCGTTGACTACCAAAGCGTTACGCGACGAAGAAAGCCTTGAAGGGGCAGAACCAGCTGACGATTTATTAAATCTGGAAGGTTTGGATCGCCACCTGGCGTTTGTAATGGCCAGCAAAGGGGTAATCACACTGGAAGACCTGGCTGAGCAAGGCATTGACGAATTAGTCGAGATCACTGAATTATCTGAGCAACAAGCGGGTGACTTTATCATGGCCGCACGTAATATTTGCTGGTTTAGTGAGCAATAGTAGTTTATTAACGGGAGGTAACGCATAATATGGCAGAAGTGAGCATAGAGAAACTAGCCGAAAACATTGGTACAACTGTTGATAAATTACTCCAGCAGTTGGCAGATGCAGGGATCACCAAAGCCACTGGCGACCATGTTACTGAAAACGAGAAAGCACAATTGCTGGACCATTTAAGTAAGCAGCATGGCGGTACCGGTTCTGATGGACCGGAGCGTATGACTTTGCAACGTAAGAGCAAGAGCACGTTAAGTGTGACTGGTTCTCATGGCAAAGCAAAATCCGTTCAGGTCGAGGTACGTAAAAAGCGCACTTACGTTAAAAAGAGCGCAATCGAGCAGCAAAAAGAGCAGGAAAGACTCGCTGCAGAGGAAGCTGCGCGCAAAGAAGCAGAGTTGAAGGCTCAGCAAGAAGCTGAGCAAAAGGCCAAAGAAGAAGCCGAGCGTAAGGCACAAGAGGAAGCCGAGCGTAAGGCAAAAGAGGAAGCTGAGCGCAAGGCTAAAGATGAGGCAAAACGTGCAGCGCAAGCTGAACGTCAAGCGAAAGAACAGCAGAGTGAAGAAGTGGATAGCGCCCAACAAGAGAAAGAGAAACTAGAAGCAGAGCGTCTGCGCAAAGAAGCAGAAGCAGCTGCCCTACAGAAAGCAGAAGAAGAAGCCAAGCGTAAAGCTGAAGAAGCAAAGCGTTTAGCCGAAGAGAATGAAGCCCGCTGGAAAGCTGAAGAAGAAGAGCGTGCACGTCGCGAAGCTTCTGCAGATCACCACCTTACGACGTCGACTTATGCGCGTGAAGCAGAAGACGAGTCAGATGCACAGGAAGAAAAAAGTGCGCGTCGTAAGAAGAAGAAAAAGCCAGCTGAAAAAGTGGCTCAGCCAGCGCGTGGTAAAGGTAAAAAAGGCAAGTTAAAGGCGCCTACCTCACTACAGCATGGTTTTAAGAAGCCGGTAAGTGAAGTGAAGCAGGAAGTTCGTATCAGTGAAACCATCACTGTTGCAGAACTGGCATCACGCATGGCGGTGAAAGGCGTTGAAGTCGTTAAGACCATGATGAAGATGGGTGAAATGGTTACTATTAACCAGGTCATCGATCAGGAAACCGCGCAGGTTGTGGCTGAAGAAATGGGCCACAAAGTTGTTCTGGTTAAAGAAAACGAGCTGGAAGAAAAAGTACTGAGCGAGCGTAACGAAAGTGAAGCGCTTGAGCAACGTGCACCAGTTGTTACCGTTATGGGTCACGTTGACCACGGTAAAACTTCAACACTGGATTACATCCGTAAAGCGAAGGTTGCAGCAGGCGAGGCCGGTGGTATTACCCAGCACATTGGTGCATACCACGTTGAAACTGAAGGCGGCATGATCACTTTCCTGGATACACCAGGACACGCAGCGTTCACGTCAATGCGTGCACGTGGTGCTAAAGCAACAGATATTGTTGTATTGGTTGTTGCGGCGGACGATGGTGTAATGCCACAAACCAAAGAAGCGGTACAGCACGCGAAAGCGGCAGAAGTACCTCTGATCATCGCTGTAAACAAAATGGATAAAGAAGGCATTGACCCGGATCGCGTTAAAAACGAACTGGCTCAGCTGGATGTTATTCCTGAAGAGTGGGGCGGTGACACGCAGTTTGTTCATATCTCTGCGAAAACCGGTCTGGGCATCGATGACCTACTGGAAGCTATCCTGATGCAGTCTGAACTGCTTGAGCTGAAAGCAGCACATAAAGGCATGGCATCGGGTGTGGTGATTGAATCTCGCCTTGATAAAGGTCGTGGTCCGGTTGCCACTGTACTGGTTCAGTCAGGTGAACTTAACCAGGGTGATATCGTACTGTGTGGTCTGGAATATGGCCGTGTTCGTGCAATGAAAGACGAAAACGGAAAAGACATCACGACTGCTGGTCCTTCAATTCCGGTTGAAATCCTGGGTATGTCGGGTGTACCAGCTGCGGGTGACGAAGCAACTGTTGTTAAAGACGAGCGTAAAGCACGTGAAGTTGCATTGTACCGTCAGGGTAAATTCCGTGATGTGAAACTGGCGCGTCAGCAAAAAGCGAAGCTTGAAAACATGTTTACCAACATGACTGAAGGCGACGTATCAGAAGTGAACGTGGTACTGAAAGCAGACGTACAGGGTTCAATCGAAGCCATCTCTGACTCTTTGGTTAAACTGTCTACAGACGAAGTTAAAGTGAAGATCGTTGGTAGCGGCGTAGGTGGTATCACTGAAACTGACGCAACCCTGGCAGCGGCTTCTAACGCAATTATTGTTGGCTTTAACGTTCGTGCCGATGCATCTGCACGTAAAGTGATTGAAGCTGAGAACTTGGATCTGCGTTACTACAGCGTAATCTACGATCTGATCGAAGAAGTGAAGCAGGCAATGTCAGGTATGCTGGCACCTGAGTTCAAGCAAGAGATCATCGGTCTGGCTGAAGTACGTGACGTGTTTAAGTCGCCTAAGATTGGTTCGGTTGCGGGTTGTATGGTTACTGAAGGTGTGGTTAAACGTAGCGCACCTATCCGCGTACTGCGTGACAATGTTGTTATTTACGAAGGTGAACTTGAATCACTGCGCCGCTTTAAAGATGACGTGGCAGAAGTTCGTAACGGCATGGAGTGTGGTATCGGCGTTAAGAACTATAATGACGTTAAGGTCGGTGACCAAATCGAGGTATTCGAAACCGTTGAAGTACAACGTTCGTTGTAAGTCAGTCGGGGTTCAACCTTGAAATGGGGGCGTAAGCCCCCATTTGTGTTTGTGTTTCCTCTAGTGGGCGATTGTATGCATTGCCCGTTTTAATGATTAAAATGAAGTGGTGAAAATGAGAGAATTTTCTCGTACTGATCGTGTTGCACAACAGATCCAGAAAGAAATTGCCGTGATTTTGCAGCGCGAAATTAAAGATCCGCGTTTAGGCATGGTCACTGTATCGGCTGTAGAAGTATCGCGCGATCTGTCTTACGCCAAGGTGTTTATTACGGTTCTTGGCGGTGATGACGACAAAACCAAAGAAAACCTGTCGATTCTGAATGAAGCCACAGGTTATATCCGTTCTTTGCTTGGCAAACGGATCCGCGCGCGGATCATGCCTGAACTGCGTTTTGTTCTGGATAACTCCCTGATGGAAGGGATGCGTATCTCTAATCTGGTTGATGAAGTGATCCGCAAAGACAATGAAAAGCGTGGTGACGAAGAGCTGCCAGATACCAAAAGCGACGACGGAGAAGCCTAATGGCACGTCGTAGTAAAGGCCGTCCGATTGACGGGATCGTGCTGCTCAACAAGCCTCAGGGGATCTCCTCGAATAAAGCGCTGCAACAAGCCAAAGGCATTTACTTTGCGCAAAAAGCCGGCCATACGGGTGCATTGGACCCACTGGCAACGGGTATGCTGCCAATCTGTTTTGGTGAAGCCACTAAGTTTACGCAGTTTCTGCTGGATACTGATAAAACTTACGTGGTGCGTGCCAAATTGGGCGAGCGCACAACGACCTCTGACTCTGATGGTGAAGTGGTCGAGACACGCCCTGTGCAGATCACGCGAGCACAGCTGGAGCAAGATGTCGCCAGCTTCCTGGGGGAGTCGGATCAGTATCCGTCGATGTATTCCGCGCTTAAGTATCAGGGTCAGCCCCTGTACAAGTATGCCCGAGAAGGTATCGAAGTACCGCGTAAGTGCCGCAAGATCAATGTTTATTCAATTACGTTAGATGAGTATGACGATCAGGCACAAGAGATCCAGATGACAGTGCATGTTTCTAAAGGCACCTATATTCGTACCATAGTCGATGATCTGGGCGAAAAGCTTGGCTGTGGGGCGCATGTCATTATGTTACACCGCTCTGAAGTGGGGCATTATCCCAGCGATAAAATGATCACGCTTGAGGAGTTGGAAGAAAAGCTCCAGCAGGCGAAAGCGGAAGAACTGCCGCCTTCAACTTACATTGATGCCCTATTACTCCCTATGGATACGGCATTGGTGGATTTACCGGCGGTTGAGATTAATGCAGAGCAAGGCGTGGCATTTAGTCATGGCCAGACAGTTGTCGTCGGTGAGCTGCCAGAGGGGGTGTTGAAAGTGATTGCTGATGGTCGTTTTGTCGGGATTGGTGAGCGCAATCAGCACGGGCACCTCAAGGCCAAGCGGGCGCTATCCAGCGCACAATAAAATTTTTTGTCAGCGGGGGTAATTGCTGGTACAATGCCGCCCGCTTTGTCGCTTTGGCTGAATTAGTGATCGGCTGAAGCATTACTTAAACAATTGGAGTTTATTATGTCACTAAGCAATCAAGAAAAAGCAGAAATCGTAGCAAAATTCGCACGCGCAGAAGGCGACACTGGTTCTCCTGAAGTTCAGGTTGCACTGTTAACTGCTGATATCAACAAGCTACAAGGTCACTTCGCTAACCACAAGCATGACTTCCACTCACGTCGTGGTCTGCTACGTAAAGTAAGCCAGCGTCGTAACCTGCTTGATTACCTAAAAGGTAAGAGCGTAGAGCGTTACTCTGCACTAATCAAAGAGCTTGGCCTACGTCGCTAAGAACTTGATTATTTGTCGGATTTTTATCCGATAAGAAAAAAGGGGCTAAATCGCCCCTTTTTTTGTGGGTATATACTCAGTATACTTATGCCCGAGCCGCCATTCTGGGGGTTCAGCGCCAAGTCTGCAGCCAATTGTAGTGCTTAAGCGGATCATCTAGCTCTGTTTGGTTTAATCTTTTTTATCAAATGGTTATTAGTCTCTTTAGTCCCCTTAAGACTGTAATTGGTCGTTGTTGGCGCTTATATGTTATTTTTGTAAGGAAGATATTTGTGCAAGCAATTATTAAAGAATTCCAACTGGGTCAACACACAGTAACCCTAGAAACTGGTGCCATTGCGCGTCAGGCTGATGGTGCCGTTTTGGCCAGCATTGGCGACACCTCTGTACTTGTAACGGTTGTAGGTAAGCGTGAAGCTGCACCTGGTCAGGACTTTTTCCCTCTGACAGTTAACTATCAGGAAAAAATGTATGCGGCAGGCCGTATCCCTGGTGGCTTCCTGAAGCGTGAAGGCCGTCCTTCAGACAATGAAACACTGATCGCGCGTCTGATTGACCGTCCAATCCGTCCTTTATTCCCTGACGGCTTTGTGAACGAAGTACAAGTTATCGCGACAGTGGTTTCTTCAAACCCTGAAATTCAACCAGACATGGTTGCTATGATTGGTACTTCTGCGGCGCTAGCAATTTCTGGCGTGCCGTTCAATGGTCCAATCGGCGCCGTACGTGTTGGTTTCACTGATGGTCAGTACGTACTGAACCCGTCAGTGACTGAACTTGAGCAAAGTAAACTTGACCTGGTAGTTGCGGGTACCGAAGGTGCTGTACTGATGGTTGAGTCAGAAGCTGAAATTCTGACTGAAGAAGAAATGCTGGGTGCGGTTGTGTATGGTCATGAGCAATCACAGGCTATCATCCAGGCTGTGAACGAGTTTGCTGCAGAAGCAGGCAAGCCGGCTTGGGACTGGACTGCACCAGAGAAAAATGTTGAGCTGTCTGACAAAATCGCAGCAATCGCTGAGCAAAAAGTGGGTGACGCTTACCGCATCACTGATAAAGTGGCACGTAAAGACGCACTAAGCGAAGCAAAAGCAGAAGTTGTCGAGAAGCTGACGGCTGAGCTGGCTGAAGACGAAGCGCTGGACGAGCAGGAAGTGTCTAAGCTGTTTAGCTCACTTGAAAAGAAAATCGTACGTGGCCGCATCATTGCTGGTGAGAAGCGTATTGATGGTCGTGAACCAGACATGGTTCGTGCGCTTGACGTGATGACGGGCGTATTACCACGTACACACGGTTCTGCAATCTTCACGCGTGGTGAAACTCAGGCTTTGGTTACTGCTACCTTAGGTACAGAACGCGATTCACAAATGATGGACAACCTGATTGGCACGCAGAAGCATCACTTCATGCTGCACTACAACTTCCCTCCATTCTGTGTGGGTGAGACAGGTTTCATCGGTTCGCCTAAGCGTCGTGAGATTGGTCACGGTAACTTGGCTAAGCGCGGTGTACAAGCGGTTATGCCAACGCTTGAAGAATTCCCGTACTCTGTGCGTGTGGTTTCTGAGATCACTGAATCAAACGGTTCATCTTCAATGGCGTCTGTATGTGGTACGTCACTGGCTCTGATGGATGCGGGTGTACCAATCAAGTCATCTGTTGCGGGTATCGCGATGGGTTTGGTTAAAGAAGGCGAAGACTTTGTTGTTCTATCTGACATCCTGGGTGACGAAGACCACCTGGGTGACATGGACTTTAAAGTAGCGGGTAACAGCGCGGGTGTAACTGCACTTCAGATGGATATCAAGATTGAAGGTATCACAAAAGAAATCATGCAGATCGCACTGCGTCAGGCAAAAGCAGCACGTCTGCATATCCTGAGCGTGATGGACCAGGCAATCGCCAGCCCATCTCAGGACCTGTCTGAGTTCGCACCACGTATCTACACTATGAACATTCCACCGAAGAAAATTGCTGATGTAATCGGTAAAGGTGGCGCGGTGATCCGTCAGCTAACTGAAGAAACGGATACAACCATCGAAATCGAAGACGATGGTACCATTAAGATTGCTGCAACTAATGGTAACAGTGCTAAAGAAGCGATTGCTCGTATCGAAGCGCTTACCGCTGAGTTGGAAGTAGGTACTATCTACACAGGTAAAGTAAACCGTATCGTAGACTTTGGTGCATTCGTAAACGTACTGCCTGGTAAAGATGGCCTGGTACACATTTCACAGATCAGCAAAGAGCGCGTAAACAACGTAGCTGATCACCTGTCTGTTGGCCAGGAAGTGAAAGTAAAAGTACTAGAAGTAGACCGTCAGGGTCGTGTGCGTCTGAGCATTAAAGAAGCACTAGAGTCAGATGCGGCACCTGCTGCTGAGTAATATCTGACAAAGAAACAATGAGTTTCGATGAAAGGGGCTGAATGGCCCCTTTTTTTATGCTTTAATATTTGCTCGACAGTAATAGCGACAAGCGGATCAGAAATTCGCAACATGCCCAAAAGGGGAAATAGATTGAGACTGTTATTATTACCTTTGCTATGTCTGAGCTTACTCGGGTGTCAGTCAACTCAGCAAGCGGCGGATATGCCCAACGTGACGGTGCCTTTTGCCGTGCCATTGGCAGCTAATTTTCGCAATGAAATAGCCATCGCCAGATACAGCGAGTTGTTACAAAACAAAACGCTGGATAATGACCAACAGGCGCAGCTGTTTTATAACCGGGGTATGCTTTATGACAGCCTGGGATTAACCACGCTGGCACGTATCGACTTTAATCGCGCAGTCAAACTCAAACCAGATTTGGCAGAGGTATACAATTTTCTTGGTATACATCATACACTTCGACAAGAGTATGGCACCGCCTACGAGATGTTTGATGCGGTGCTTGAGCTTAATACAGATCATGAATATGCCTATTTAAATAGGGGTATAGCCTTATATTACGGGGAACGTCCAGCACTGGCAGTAAACGATTTTGAGGCTTTTCTGGCGCGTTCTCCTCAAGATCCGTACCGGCTCATGTGGCTTTATCTGGCAGAATCTAAAGTCGACCCGGTTGCTGCAAAAGCAGCTCTGAAGCAGCACAGCCAGGCCTTGAATAATGATGAATGGGCAACACAATTGGTACAGCTTTATTTGAATGAGCTGTCTCAGCAGGCCTTTCTCGCGCAAGTTGGAGATGGCGTTAAGTCGCAACAGGAGTTTGCAGAGCGCCTGTGTGAAGCCTACTTTTATCTGGCTAAGCGTTATCAGGCTGAGGGTAAAACGGGAAAAGCCATTGAATATTTTAAACTGGCCCTTGCAACTAATGTCTACGAATTTGTAGAACATAAATACGCCCGTCTTGAACTGCAAATTATCGCCGATGAAATGAACCGGGCGGATGTAGGCTGATCTGATGCCTGCTTTGATGCTTCGCTATGTAGTGTTACTGGTCTGTAGCACACTCATAGCGGGCAGCGCCTTCAATCCCTGGCACTTTAACTCTCCCAACGCGCGTCAGGCACAGCTTTCTTTGCTTAAGCGCAGCCCACAGAGCTTTTTCCTTGATGTTCGACGAGCAGGCTTGCTGCTACCTGAGCTCTCTGATGGCACGGTACTGGCGTTACGCAAGTTGGATGAGCCCGCGGCGGCGTTTGAATGGGCAATTCGGCTGATCGAACAGGGGGACTTAGATACAGCGCTCCTGCTGGCCAGAGCGCATTGGGAGGCCACTGCCTCGCAAGCGCATCTACGGTTATTGGAGTCCCTGACAACAGCGCATGCAGTGTCTGAGATAAACCTGTTGGCCTCTCATTTTGCGCTGCCTCGACCTTATTATACGCTGTCACGGGTTATGCAGGGCGCTTCTGCCAGTGAGCTGGCATCGGATGATTTGCAACAACTGACTATCCGAACTGTGAATGAGCTTCACTGGGATGATGCAAAGTGCATACGTCGGGTGGCCATGTTGAGTGATTCCTGGCTGGGCTTTAAAAAGCTGCAACAGTTGAAAGCGCAATACCTTAGTGCCCCTTTACCTCATTCGGGTAGCTATTGTTTTGCAGATCCTGTGTATATGGGATCTGATCTACAATGTCACCTGAAAGCACAAAAATTTGCTTATTGCGACCTTGCTGGATTGCCCGGCAGCGCGTACTGGTCTGCTGCCGATCATCTTGTCCTGATGACTAAACGTGGCGATGCGAATGTCAGCCGTGGCGTAATGACATTAAACTTGAACAGCGATTATGCTGTGTTTGTTCATGAACTGATGCACTTCAGTGGCTTTGAGGATGAATACGCGATTGATGAGGCAAAAGCACAATGGTTATGCGCAACTCCTGGGTTTAAAGCACCTAACTTATACGTTGGTAATACACCACCTAAGGGGTGGTACCCCAGTCAGAGTTGTGAGGCCGGGTTACTATCTGCTTATAAGCCCCAGCAGGCTATGTCTAACATGCAATATCAGAGTCTGGCGTTGTCCAAACGATACAAGGAGCTCTGGCTATTGGCATTTCAGCAACAGCGCGATAAACCCACAGATTTTCAGCGGTTTATTCAGGTTAAATTAGCTGCCAAGGGTTAAAAGCCCAGTTTATTTATGAATTTAATCTGAATTGTTTGTAAATGTTGGCTAAAATGGCAGCGTATAGAGCGCGAAAGTCTAGACAACTCAAATACTAATCAAGTATAACTGGTAAGCGTTATGTGTGATAAAAACGTGCGCAAAATAAATCAGATAGTCTATGCATAACACTAGCTACACACTGCGCGCTGTTCCGTTTATTTACGGTTATTGAAGATAAAAGGTTTTCTTTATGACATTGCTTTGGATACCCTTGCTATCCTTATTAGGCAGTTTACTCTCATCATTAACAGGTAAACTATCCCGCAATCAATCGACTGCGGTAACTTTACTTGCGCCTGGATTGGCACTTGCGCTGGCTTGCTACATGGCACCCGGCGTGTTTGCCAATGAACAGCTGCGGACCACCATAGAGTGGATCCCGTTGTTGGGCTTAGAACTCTCATTCCGCTTGGATGGTTTGTCTTTATTGTTCGTATTCCTGATCCTGGGAATCGGCATTTTGGTGATCTTCTATGCGCGTTACTATTTAAGTAGTAACGACTCTATGCCTAAGCTCTATGCTTACTTAATGCTGTTTATGACGGCGATGCTGGGCATCGTGATGTCGAACAATGTTCTGCAATTATGGCTGTTTTGGGAATTGACCAGTATCAGCTCGTTTTTGTTGATAAGTTATTGGTGGCACAAGTCTGAAGCCCGAAAAGGGGCTAAAATGGCGCTGGCGATAACAGGTGGTGGCGGATTGGCGCTGTTGGCTGGTTTATTGCTCCTGGGTGACATTGTAGGTAGCTACGACTTGGATATCATCTTAGCCAGTCGCGAGCTTATCCAGGCGCACGATTTATATGAACTGGCGCTCATCTTGGTATTACTCGGTGCATTCACTAAATCTGCGCAGTTCCCATTTCACTTCTGGTTGCCTCATGCGATGGCCGCACCTACGCCAGTCAGTTCTTACTTACACTCGGCCACTATGGTGAAAGCAGGTATTTTCCTGCTGGCTCGTTTCTACCCTGCGCTGGCAGGTACGGAAATCTGGTTTATTCTGGTTGGCCTCACGGGTCTTGCAACTTTACTGGTCGGTGCTTATATCGCGCTGTTTAAGCATGATCTAAAGGGATTACTGGCATTCTCGACTATCAGTCATTTAGGTTTGATCACGCTGTTATTGGGCCTGGATACTGAATTGGCCACCGTTGCCGCCATATTCCATATCATTAACCATGCAACCTTTAAAGCCTCACTGTTTATGGCAACCGGTATCATAGATCATGAAACCGGCACGCGAGATATGCGTAAGCTCAATGGCATGTGGCGATTTATGCCGTACACAGCAACCCTGGCAATGGTTGCCGCGGCAGCAATGGCAGGGGTTCCTTTATTGAACGGCTTCTTGTCAAAAGAAATGTTCTTCGCTGAAACTTTACATCAGCAGTTGCTTGGCTCAATGTCTTGGTTGATCCCAATCCTGGCAACGATTGCGGGTGCCTTTTCAGTGGCATACTCGGCTCGTTTTATTCATGACGTGTTCTTCAATGGCGAACCCGTTGACTTACCAAAAGAGCCTCATGAAGCGCCACGTTACATGCGTGTGCCGATCGAGGTTTTGGTTGCGCTGTGTCTGATTGTGGGCATGTTCCCGGGCTTTATCGTCAGCGATATCCTAAATGTCGCGTCTGCGGCGGTATTAGGTGGCGAGCCACCGCAATTTAAGATTGCGATCTGGCATGGTTTCAATCTACCTCTGCTGATGAGCGGAATAGCCGTGTGCGGTGGCTTGCTAATTTATACGCAGCGCCGTTACTTGTTTGCATTCCAGGCATCGTTACCGCCTATTAATGCCAAAAAGGGTTTTGAGCATACCATGTCCAAGGTAGTTGGCTGGAGCCGCGCCCGCATTGATGCAATAGAAAATGGTTCCTTGCAGCGCTATTTGATGTTGATGTTAATGGTGGTGCTGTTGAGTGCCGGTTGGCCGCTATTTGAAATGAGCCAGTTGGTTGGCGAAAACAAACCAACCCCCATTGATGTTCACAATGCTATTGGTGCTGGTTTGTTGATGATAGGTGCAATAGGTACTGTGATCTGGCATCGCACTCGTATGGTTGCCTTGTTGATGATTTCGGTGGTGGGCCTGATGGTCGCCGTTGCGTTTACACGCTTCTCTGCACCAGATCTGGCGCTGACTCAGCTGACGGTCGAAGTCGTCACTATCATTCTGCTGATGCTTGCGCTGTTCTTCCTGCCGCAAAAAACGCCCAAAGAAAGCAGCTCTGTGCGTGTGTTACGCGATTTGGGTATCGCCTCTGCGATTGGCGTGATTGTGGGCAGTATTTGTTATGCCTTGATTACACGGCCATTGAATTCGATTTCCGATTTCTTCCTCGCGAATGCGAAGACCGGTGGTGGTGGTACCAACGTGGTCAATGTTATCCTGGTCGACTTCCGTGGTTTTGATACCTTAGGCGAGATTATCGTATTGGGTATTGCTGCGTTGGGCATTTATAAGTTGCTAATAAATCTGCCACTGTTTATGCCGGGCAGTGATTCAGAAGGCCGTCCATGGGCACGCGAACGTTACCCAATTTTGCTGGCATCTATTTCTCAGAGTTTGCTACCTCTGGCGTTAATGGTTTCGGTTTATATCTTCCTGCGCGGTCATAATTTACCTGGTGGTGGCTTCATTGCAGGCTTGGTTACTGCCATAGCCTTTATATTGCAGTACATCGCGCATGGGTCTAATTGGATCTCGGAGCGCTTTACGCTCAATTATCGGAAGATCATCGCGTCAGGTATTGCTATTGCGATGATTTCAGGCTTGGGCAGCTGGGCATTTGACCGTCCATTCCTGACCAGTTGGTTTGATTACTTTGATATACCGGTGATTGGAGAGATAGAGCTTGCCAGCGCATTGGTATTTGACTTGGGTGTATATATTACGGTTGTTGGCGCGACGTTGATGATCCTGGCGAGCCTGGGTAAGTTGACAGCCAATGCACCTAAAGAAGAGGTAAATATTTAATGGAGCTATTGTATTCATCTTGCGTGGGCCTGTTAGTGGCCTGCGGAGTGTTCCTGATTTTACGTGCCCGGACTTTTCCCGTAGTGCTGGGTCTCACTATGTTGTCTTACGCGGTAAACTTGTTTTTGTTTGCCTCAGGTCGATTGACCATGAATAAAGCCGCAGTGTTGGGTTATAGCGACGGTTATGCTGATCCTCTCCCTCAGGCACTGGTGTTAACTGCGATTGTAATCGGATTTGCGATGACTGCATTCGTGGTCATTCTGGCTATCAGGGGTCGTGCGGACTTAGGCAATGACCATGTCAATGGTATCGAAGTGAATACGGCTACGCGCAACAGTGGTTCCCAGCGTAAGGAGCAGGGTAAAGCATGATACAGCATTTAACTTCCTTGCCAGTACTATTACCTATGCTGGCAGCTATCTTTATGTTGATGCCGCCTTGTGGCAAGAACCTACGAGCACGGCGCATTGTGTCTGTCGGTATGGGGGCGCTCACAACTGTGGCCTCGGTAATTTTATTGCTGATGACCCGCGAGCATGGCACTTCAGTCTATGCGATTGGTAACTGGTCTGCGCCGTTTGGTATTGTGCTGATTGCCGATCCGCTGTCAGCATTACTGGTTACTTTGACCTCTTTCCTTGGTCTGGTGTGTGGCTTATATAGCTGCGCTGGTGACGATGAACGTGGCAGTTTTTTCCACCCGCTTCTGCATTTCCTGATTTTGGGCGTCAATGGTGCGTTTTTGACCGGAGATGCGTTTAACTTGTTTGTCTTCTTTGAAGTCCTGTTGATTGCGTCATACTCTTTGCTGATGCACGGTGGTGATAAGCGCAATACACGTGCCGCTTTACAGTATGTGATCCTGAACCTGGTCGGCTCTTCGGTTTTCCTGATCGCGCTTGGGATCTTGTACGGCACTCTGGGCACATTAAATATGGCGGATATGGCGCAAAAAGTGACGTTGCTGCAAGGTGATGATGTCTATCTGGCCAAGATCGGTGGACTGTTGTTGTTGGTCGTATTTGCGCTTAAAGGTGCATTACTTCCTCTTCACTTGTGGCTACCTAACACCTATTCTACGGCAATGCCTGTGGTGGCAGCATTGTTTGCCATTATGACCAAAGTGGGTGTGTACTCTATGATGCGTGTGTACACCCTGATTTTTGGCGAAGAAGCTGGTGAACTGAGCCACATGGCGCAAAACTGGCTTTGGTGGCTGGCGATTGCCACTATTGTGATGGGGGCAATAGGGGTATTGGCAAGCCAAGATTTAAGAAAAATGGTCGCCAACCTGGTAGTTGTGTCTGTTGGTACTTTGGTAGCATTGGTCGCAGTACAAACTGTGCAAAGTAGCGCGGCAGCGATTTATTATCTGGTGCATTCGACCTTGGTCAGTGCCGCACTGTTCCTGTTAGCAGACTTAATTGCCCGACAAAGAGGTAAGGTAGCGGATAGGATCACCGCTGGTCGCCCGGTTTCACAGCCGCTATTGCTTGGCGGTGCATTTTTGGTCGCTGCGGTTGCCGTGATCGGCATGCCGCCTTTATCCGGGTTTGTAGGTAAGGTCTGGATCCTGAGGTCAACCTTGGACACACCTTATGGCAACTGGTTCTGGTTAGTTTATTTGGTGGCAAGCCTCGCGATTTTGGTATCGGTTTCAAAAGCGGGTAGCACCGTATTTTGGCATCAGACAGGCAAAGGTGATAGTGAACAGGAGCGAGCACATCCGGCACAAGTTTGTGCTGTGATGCTGCTGGTATTGTGTACACCATTAATGGTGATTTTTGCAGGCCCATTGAGTGAATATGCACTGCTGGCAGCTCAGGAGTTACATGATTTCACAGGACTACTGCAAGACGTGTTGGGAGGAGTACGCTAAATGCGTTTGGAAGCAAAATATAGATGGTTGCCAACGCCGTTCCGCAGCCTAATGTTATTTATCGTGTGGTTATTGCTCAATAATACGGTTGCACCGGGACATTTGATCTTAGGCGCTATTCTTGCTGTCGCAATTCCGCTTGCTACTTTTCCATTTCGTACCAAACAGCCTTTGGTACTGAAACCGGGCAAGGCACTGCAATATTTGTTGCTGGTTTTGTATGACATCTTAATGGCAAATATCGAGGTGGCCATTAAAATCCTGGGACCAACCCGAAAGCTGAAGCCCGGGTTTGTCAAAGTGCCAATTGACTTAGCACAGTCAATGCCGATTACTATTTTAGCCAGCACCGTGTCTCTTACACCAGGCACTGTGAGTGCTGAGGTCTATCCTTGGCCTGAAGATATGGCGGAAGACGCTGAACCACAACAACGTTATTTGTTGATCCATGTGCTTGACCTGGACGATGAGGCGGAGTTGATCGACACGATTAAAACGCGTTATGAAAAACCTATTAAGGAGATCTTTGCATGTTAGAGACGGTGATTTTGATTGTCTTTGCGATGATCGGTGTGTCTTTGTTACTTAATTTGTGGCGACTGGTTGTTGGGCCTTCCATTCCAGATCGCATACTTGCCTTGGATACCATGTACATTAATACCATTGCCTTGATAGTGCTTTATGGAATGAATATGGGCACGTCGCTGTATTTTGAGGCGGCTTTGTTGATAGCCTTGCTTGGCTTTGTTAGCACTGTGGCCGTCTGTAAATATTTGCTGCGCGGCGATATCATTGAATAGGAGCACCGAATGATGGAATGGGTTATTTCAATACTATTATTGTTAGGCGGCAGCCTGATTTTGGTGGGATCGATCGGTTTAGTAAAAATGCCGGATTTCTTTATGCGTTTGCATGGCCCAACAAAAGCAACCACTCTAGGTATGGCGTGTCTGCTATTTGCTGCCATGGCCTACTATGGGTTTTATGGCGAAGGTGTCAGTGTGAAAGAGATACTGATCTCGATGTTCTTGCTTATTACCGCCCCTATCAGTGGCTATATGTTGATTAAATCAGCTATTCACCATAGATTAGACAGTATTGAGTCGACTCGTGGTAAAGACAATATCGAGGAAGACTGAACCTCCTTTTAATATGAGCCGCTGTTGTACACAAGCAGCGGCTCATCTCGTCGAGTATCCATTCAATTGAAATCTCTGAGCTATCGTTCCTTTCCCGTCACATCGTTATAGCGTCTGTTGCGTGTGTAATGAATGCGCTATTCATATTCTACGTAAAAAAAATATCGGAATAGTGTAGTCATAATTACTTAAAGCTGTCATTTTAGAATACGCAAGAAAGCGTAACTTTTGCTAAAGTTACCCGAATAAACAACCGTTTGTGAGTGTTTTATATGCAGCATATGTCCATCAAGAAAAAGCTCATCCTGTTTGTGATTACTTTGGTTACAGCCCTTGTTGCCTTGCTGGTATCAACCATGTGGATGAACCTGCAAAAAGAAAATAAAGTACAAAGCGCACAGCTTCGAGAGCTGGCATACCAAGAGATCAGAACGGGCTTAACTGCACAGGGGCAATATTATGCTCAGCAGGTTGCCGCATTTATAAACTCGGCATATCGGGTGCCATATACTCTGGCTGGAGCATTGAAAGAAACTTCTGTCCGCGACCCGCTTGAACGCACCCAAGTTCAGCATCTGGTAGCAGGTGCATTAAAACAAAATCAATTTGTATCTTCTATGTATGCTCAGTTTGAGCCAAATGGCTATGACCAACAAGATCAGGCCCACACGTCCGGCGCAAGCCACTCAGCCCCGGGGGACGGCACCCTGGAGTTATACTTCACGCGAGATTCAAGTGGCATTACTCAACACCAAATCGAGTCAGCAGCCGACAAGTACTTAGATAAACGTAACGAGTTTGGTTTGAGGGAAGCCGAGTGGTATCTGTGCGCACGTGACAATGTTGCCCCCTGTATTATGGAACCCTACCTGTACGAAATTTCCCCTGGTAACAAAATGCTGATGACGTCATTAACGGTGCCGGTAGACATCAATGGGCGTTTTCAGGGATTGGTTGGCGTGGATGTGAATTTACCTGTTTTCCAGCAGTTAGTTGACGAGTTATCTGAATCTCTTTACCAAGGCCAGGCGAAAGTTACTTTACTCAGTAACTTAGGCTTGGTAGTGGGGGCTAGTCACTACGATAAACTAGCCAGACCCCTGAAAGAATCCATTAACTCAGGTGTGGCAGATAAACTGCTGAAATTACATCAGACCGGCGGGTTTAGTGAGATGGATGATATGCTTGCCATTGCAGTCCCTATTGAAATTGAGCTTGCCAATACAACCTGGTCTTTGGTGATTGAATTGCCCAAGGATGTTGCATTGGCCTCAGTAACCCAAATAGAACAGCAGATTGAAGCGTCGACTAATTCATTAGGGCGTTGGATGTTGTTGTTAGGAACATTGGTTGCTGCAGTTGCTTTGGGTCTGGCGCTTGTCTTGATTAATACCATTGTTGGACCATTAACTTATATTGAGGAACGGGTTGAAAGTTTGGCTTCCAGTGAGGGTGACTTAACTCATAAGCTTGAGGTAAGCCACCATGCTGAACTGATATCCCTTGCACATGGTTTTAATCGCTTCACCGAAAAACTAAGAAGCATGATTATTGACCTCAAAGAGTTAGCCGAGGAATCATATACTCAATCACATAAAACCACAGAAGCCGCGATCAATATTAAAAATAAGGTATCGAATCAGCATCTTGAAATAGACAGTGTCGTTACTGCCATCAACGAGTTAAGTGCGACGGCAACAGAAGTGGCCAGAGCATCAGAAAAAGCAGCTTTGAGTACAAATCATGCTGTTGAAACGGTCCAGAGTAGCGAGCGCAGTATAGTCAGAACGACTGAGACTGTGCAGGAAATTGCTGAGCAGGTTTTAGATGCCAAAAATGCATTCGGTAAAGTGTCCGAGCGCAGCGGTGACATCTCCAAAATTTTGGATGTGATCCGAGCGATTGCAGAGCAAACAAATTTATTGGCACTGAATGCTGCGATAGAAGCGGCCAGAGCTGGAGAACAAGGCCGTGGTTTTGCTGTGGTTGCTGATGAAGTCAGGGCGCTGGCCTCGAAAACACAAGCTTCAACAGATGACATCAGCAAGCTGATCGACAATCTTCAAAGTGAAGTGACTGGTTCAGAGCAGATCATTGAAAAAACGGTTAGCCAGGGTGAGCAAGCGGTTTCATACTGCCAAGAATCTGCTGAGCTTATGAGTAGCTTAGTAGGTGAGTTAAGCAGCATATCAAATGAAGTAACACAAATCGCCACGGCAGCAGAAGAGCAAAGCATGGTGACTGAGGAAATCAGCACTAACACGACGGGTATATCTGATGCGGCGGCTGAGTTATCTGGTTTCGCGGATGAGGTAGAGCAAGCTGCGAGTGCAATGACTTACATCGTGGAGCAAAAACACAAGCAGTTGAACTTACTTAAAACCTAAGCCCATCCTCAATCTCTTTGTCCGTTTGAGTCAACTCTGGCAATTGCTGCCAGAGTTGACTATCATGACTGTAAATACATACAGTTGTTTTGAAGAATGAAACTTTATATTGCCGAAAAGCCCTCTCTGGGCAGAGCTATCGCAGATGTTTTACCTAAACCACACAAGAAACATGAAGGCTATATTGAGTTAGCCAATGGAGACTGTGTTACTTGGTGTATTGGACATTTGTTAGAACAAGCTGCGCCGGAAGACTATGATCCGAAATATAAGAAATGGCAAATGGCGCACTTACCCATTATACCGGAACTTTGGCAGTTCAAAGCAAAGCCCAAAACCAAAAAACAACTGAGTATTGTGAAGAAGCTTGTCAAACAAGCCGACAACCTGGTCCATGCGGGCGATCCAGACAGAGAAGGTCAGTTACTCGTTGATGAGGTACTTCAGGAGGCGAAGTTATCCGGGCGTAAAAAACAGTCGACTCAACGGCTACTAATCAGCGACTTAAACCCATCGGCGGTAAAAAAAGCGCTAAATCAGATGCGTGCCAATCACGAATTCGTTCCTTTAAGTGTGTCTGCTTTGGCAAGAGCCCGGGCAGATTGGCTGTATGGTATGAACTTGACAAGAGCTTATACATTGGTTGGACAAAAAGCGGGATTTCAAGGCGTGCTCTCGGTCGGTAGGGTACAAACGCCTGTCCTTGGGTTGGTTGTCAGACGCGACATGGAAATCGACAACTTTGTTTCTAAACCTTTTTTTGAGGTGCTGGCGCATGTTCGAAAAGATGATGGAAGTGAGTTCAGTGCGAAGTGGAAACCCAGTGAAGCTTGCCAGCCATATATGGATGAAGAGGGCCGCGTGCTGGTGAAAGGTTTGGCTGAGAATGTGGCGGCGAGGATCCATGCTCAAGATGCGCAAGTCAAGAAAATCGAAGCTAAGCCAAAAAAGCATAATCCTCCTTTGCCCTATAACTTGTCGGCATTACAAATAGATGCGAATAAACGATTTGGTATGTCTGCAAAACAGGTATTGGATGTTTGTCAGGCGCTTTATGAAAAGCACAAACTGATCACTTACCCTCGCTCTGATAATCGATATTTACCGACAGGTCATTTTGCTGAAGCGCAACAGGTGTTGGGTGCTGCGTTAAATAATCAAGGGTTAACAGAAGAGAAAGTAGCCGACGCCAATCTCAGCCTGAAAAGTAAGTGTTGGAACGACGCTAAAGTTGAGGCACATCACGCTATCATTCCAACAGCAAAGAAATTAAAAACGGCTCAGTTAGGTCAATATGAGCTGCAAGTTTATCAGCTGATAAGTACCCAGTATCTGGCGCAGTTTTATCCAGCCTACCGATATACTCAGACTAGAGTAGAGTTAGAAATTGCCGGCGGTGTATTTGTAGCAAAAGCTGAACAAATCTTAGAGCTAGGCTTTAAGCGGTTATTCAAAGCAGAAGAAAAGAAACCAGTTGTTTTACCCCAATTAGAATTGGGTGAGTTATTACACTGTTTTAAAGGAGAAGTGGTTGAGAAGCACACCCAACCACCCAGTCATTTTACAGAAGCAACTTTGCTAAGTGCGATGACAGGTATCGCCCGGTTTGTCGCCAATGCTGAGATCAAAAAAGTGCTAAAAGAAACCGATGGACTGGGCACGGAAGCAACCCGAGCTGGTATCATCGACTTATTGTTCAAAAGAGGCTTTTTGCAACGCAATGGTAAGAGTATCCGTTCGACAGAGTTAGGAGTGGCTCTGATAAAGACGTTACCAGAAGATGTTTCTTTGCCTGACAGAACGGCTCTGTGGGAATCACAATTGGCAAAAATTGCGATGAAAGAGCAGCCTTACCAAACTTTTATGAGCCCTCTTGAAAAAGAAATTACAGGTTTTATTGAGCGCGCTTGGGTAAGCGACAGCACATTGTTCACTGGATTAAAAAGTAGCAGAACTGGGTCGAAACCTTCATTTTCTAAAAAAAGATCGAAGAAACGCACCTCGACGAAAAGTAGTCGTCGTAAATCGGCAGCGTAATCAGGTTTTAAGCTTGCCTTGCAATTTGTGAGGATGTCACCATATAGATAAGCAAATATCATAGCTGGTTTGAACATGGAAAATAAAATTTCACTTACTCCGGAAAATATCCAACAGGTGTTAGCATCCGGGGACCCAGAAAAACTCGTATTAATGACGTTCTTCAGTGCACAAGAACCCAACTGTCTTGCACAAGCTGATATTCTTGATGCGCTTGCTCAGCAATATCCGAATAACTTAGTGGTAGCGACTGTCGATTGTGATCAGCAGCAAATGCTCGCTTCTCAACTTGCGCAACAAGTCGGCCTTCAGGCGTTGCCGACATTGGTAATTCTAAAAGGGGGAGCTCCTGTCGATGTTCTTCCCGGCGCTAAAACACAGGAAGAGATTTCTAAGGCTCTCTCTGAGCATTTGCCTTCTCCAGAATTGATTTTACTTGATCAAGCTAAGCAAGCTCTGGCTAGTGGCGAGTTGAACGAGGCATTTGCTTTGGCTAAGCAAGCGTATGGCGTAGCAAAAGAAAACCCAAGGGTTTTGTTGGTATTTGCAGACATCTGTATTCAGATAAAGAAAGTAGATGAGGCTGAGGCGCTACTAGGATCTGTACCAGAGGAAGCTCGGGATGCGTATTTTACCAATTTAAGTTCTAAACTTGAGCAAGCAAAAGAAGCTCAGGAATCGCCCGAGCTTAGGCGACTGTTGGCTGAAGTCGAATCTGCGCCGGGCGATCTGTCTCTATTGTGCCAGTTAGCTCAGGCTCAGGTCGATGCGGGTAAGAGTGCAGATGCGCTTGAAAGCTTGTTTGCTGTGTTAAGAAAAGACATGAACTTTGGAGAAGCCAAAAAAGGTTACCTGGACATTATTGCATCATTGCCAGAAGGTGATGAGGTAGCAATGCGCTACCGACGTAAACTTTACAGTCTTTTATACTAATAATTCTTACTTTTGAAAATGGCGCAAAAAAAGCGCCATATTTTCTTGCGTCTCATCTGAAATGTACAATACTTAGATCCCCTAGCAATTGGTTTGTGTCAAATCGGTGAATATTTGATGACAAAACCAGCTGTTTTGATGTGTTTAGTACGCAATTTAACCAAAAGTGTTGTTTTTATCACTTTCCTTCGAAAAAAGGTTGCGTCGGGTTTCGATTTCCCTATAATGCGCATCCACCGACACGGAGCACAACGCTGAAAAGCAACGAGTTAAGTGAAGGGAAAGCCAAACGGAAAGCTTAATTAAGAAAAATTAAATTTTCTAGTTGACTTTAAAAGTGAAGCGGTTAATATAGCGCTCCACTTCGCAGCGAGGCTGCGGTAACTAACGAAGTTTAGTTACATAGTTCTTTAAAAATATGAAGCAATCATCTGTGTGGGCACTCGTACAGATTGAGTTCTAACAGCGGATTTCAGTTTTACTGAATGACGCACAAAAATTTAGAGTCTCAACTGAACTGAGTGACTATAACAGTCAATTCGATTTCTCTTTATTTATAGAGAGTAATCAAAATCAGAATTCATTGAGCACGAATCTTCGGATTCAAAAAACTTTTAATTGAAGAGTTTGATCATGGCTCAGATTGAACGCTGGCGGCAGGCCTAACACATGCAAGTCGAGCGGTAACATTTCTAGCTTGCTAGAAGATGACGAGCGGCGGACGGGTGA
>NZ_JACEQV010000110.1:0-329 GCF_015356275.1 Pseudoalteromonas sp. PPB1
GTTGAAGACTACAACGTTGATAGGCGAGATGTGGAAGTGGTGTGAGCCATTGAGCTAACTCGTACTAATTACCCGTGAGGCTTAACCATACAACGCCAAAGTGGTTTTGTTTGTTAGAAGTTAAGAAATAAAGTAGACGATAAGAATTTAATACGCTTTTCCAGATTTTAGTGAGATGTTGATAAACATCTTGCGCAACAGTTTATGCTTGGTAACCATAGCATTTTGGAACCACCTGACTCCATGCCGAACTCAGTAGTGAAACGAAATAGCGCCGATGATAGTGTGGGGTTTCCCATGTGAAAGTAGGACATTGCCAAGCTCCAAAT
>NZ_JACEQV010000111.1:0-290 GCF_015356275.1 Pseudoalteromonas sp. PPB1
GGTAACCATAGCATTTTGGAACCACCTGACTCCATGCCGAACTCAGTAGTGAAACGAAATAGCGCCGATGATAGTGTGGGGTTTCCCATGTGAAAGTAGGACATTGCCAAGCTCCAAATAAAAGAAAGCCCGATTCGAAAGAGTCGGGCTTTTTTGTGTTTATGTGAATTAGTTCCGACCAGACCTGACATTTCGATTTGAAAAATTGAGAGTTACCCGTTTTGATAAAGGTGTCGAATCTTTGTTCAAAACAACTAAGGAGTAACTCTCATGTTACATACTAACAATCC
>NZ_JACEQV010000112.1:0-260 GCF_015356275.1 Pseudoalteromonas sp. PPB1
ACCGCTCGACTTGCATGTGTTAGGCCTGCCGCCAGCGTTCAATCTGAGCCATGATCAAACTCTTCAATTAAAAGTTTTTTGTTTGAAGTAAACTTCAAACCATGCTCAATGAATTCTGATTTTGATTCTTTCGAATCGAATTGACTGTTATAGTCACTCAGTTCAGTTGAGACTCTAAATTTTTGTGCGTCATTCAGTAAAACTGAAATCCGCTGTTAGAACTCAATCTGTACGAGTGCCCACACAGATGATTGCTTCAT
>NZ_JACEQV010000113.1:0-255 GCF_015356275.1 Pseudoalteromonas sp. PPB1
TTTTGAATTGTAGTGTCAAAGACAGTTTTAACTTCGCCAGAAGTTAAGTAATACTAAAGTAGACGCTAATAAATTCTTTCGAATTTATCGGCATTTTTCTTTCGAAAACTCTATAGAACAACAATTTACATTGTCATTCCGAGAATTTAATATCAGCTTTCCAAATTTTTAAAGAGCAAGAGAATGACTTCTCAGAGTTAAAAACTCTCAGTTTCTTATTTTAAGTAACTGTCTTAAGAGTGCTTATCTATGAGA
>NZ_JACEQV010000114.1:0-255 GCF_015356275.1 Pseudoalteromonas sp. PPB1
GTAGACTTGAACTACCGACCTCACGCTTATCAGGCGTGCGCTCTAACCAGCTGAGCTACAGACCCAAACAATGTTTGTGTTCTCTAATTCTAATCAACAATCATCTGTGTGGACACTTCGAACAAATTAGTTCTAAGTCGATAAGGAGGTGATCCAGCCCCAGGTTCCCCTAGGGCTACCTTGTTACGACTTCACCCCAGTCATGAATCACTCCGTGGTGAACGCCCTCCCGAAGGTTAAGCTATCCACTTCTGG
>NZ_JACEQV010000115.1:0-254 GCF_015356275.1 Pseudoalteromonas sp. PPB1
CCCTTTGAGCTGACCTATTACATTCAACTGGTTGAGTTAACAGGCCGATGTATGTGTGCAGACAAGCGGGGTTATATCAGCGATAGTCAGCCACTGTTGACACGATTGCAAATAGAGCCAGACAACTGGCTTAAACTGACTATGCAGTTTTCGAAGGTCTTTCATGGCGCAGTAGGGCGAAAGCAAGCGATGACAGATTACTGTGAACATCTTCATAAAAAGCGACGAGCCAACTTGACTCTGTGCGAACGGTT
>NZ_JACEQV010000116.1:0-253 GCF_015356275.1 Pseudoalteromonas sp. PPB1
CGCACTTTCTTTCTTGGATCTTTAGTTTGTTTGGAGAGCTTAATAAATTCAGAAGGCTGCAAAATCACTATCACATAGATGGAAATTGGATTTTGACATTAGATCATAAATTTAATCAATTTGGTATAATTTATCCACTCGTCCAGGTCCTTTTGAAGCTCTTCCAGAGAGCTATATAATTTTTTGCGAAATGTCACCTGATAGAACTCTTGCAGTATCGTTTTGTGGAAGCGTTCGCAGATACCATTAGTCT
>NZ_JACEQV010000117.1:0-251 GCF_015356275.1 Pseudoalteromonas sp. PPB1
CTACGAAGACATTTTGGATCAGGTCAGTGAAGCATGGAATGCGTTTATCTCATGTGCTGACAGGGTGAAATCACTATGCTTTAGAGACTGGATAAAAATGACCAGTTAATTAATCAAAATGGTATTATACCAATTTGCTTAATTAAGTGATCTATTTTGAGGCGAGAAAATAGGGTCGATAACAAGGCAAAAATTTTGCTATTTAGTTGTTCTAAATGAGAAATTTTTAACGCTGTTAGCGTCCTATTTGC
>NZ_JACEQV010000118.1:0-228 GCF_015356275.1 Pseudoalteromonas sp. PPB1
ATCGGCATTTTTCTTTCGAAAACTCTATAGAACAACAATTTTCATTGTCATTCCGAGAATTTAATATCAGCTTTCCAAATTTTTAAAGAGCAAGAGAATTGCTTCTCAGAGTTAAAAACTCTCAGTTTCTTATTTTAAGTAACTGTCTTAAGAGTGCTTATCTATGAGAAGGAGTAGTAAAGTGGTGGAGCTAAGCAGGATCGAACTGCTGACCTCCTGCGTGCAAGG
>NZ_JACEQV010000119.1:0-221 GCF_015356275.1 Pseudoalteromonas sp. PPB1
ATAGAACAACAATTTTCATTGTCATTCCGAGAATTTAATATCAGCTTTCCAAATTTTTAAAGAGCAATATCACTCAGTAAGTTACCTTACCAAGCAACAATCATCTGTGTGGACACTTCGAACAAATTAGTTCTAAGTCGATAAGGAGGTGATCCAGCCCCAGGTTCCCCTAGGGCTACCTTGTTACGACTTCACCCCAGTCATGAATCACTCCGTGGTGA